>CALDOC010000440.1 GCA_937914675.1 uncultured Sulfurimonas sp. | reverse complement strand
CAAAAAAGTTTACCCACATTCTTTTTACGTAGTTATACTCTTCGGGTTGTTGCAACAAACTTGGTTTTTTATACTCTATCCAATCGGCAGAGAGCATATCTATTTTTCTCTCTCTCGTATAAATTCCATGTTCTGTTAAAATTAAAGGTCTATTTGTATTGTAAGACGCCAACGCGCCTAAAAAGCCTGCATATCCAGTTGATGGAGAATGAAAAATTTGCGCCTTTGGAAGTTTTTTTACAATGTCTGCTAAAATCCAAATAGGCTTGTGTATGTTTCGTAACGTCCAAAAATAATCTACAAAAGGCACGTCTGGACAATTCTTCATATATGTGTCATTGATAAACGCCCAAGAGCGTTCGGAGTATAAAAAATCGTCAAAAGTTACGTCTTTAGCGTAAAAATCTACATTTTGTAATACTTTAGGTATATCTTGCGAAGTTGATTTAAACGCCGTATAAAGTTTTTTTACCGCTTCAAACCCAGCCTTACTTCCTTTAATTCTCTTTGGAGACGAAGCGGTTCGCCCATCAAATAGATAATGCACTTCAAGATGTTTTAGATTTGGTGGAAATTCATAACTTATTTCCATCTTTTTTCCGTCAACCATCTCTTGAGCCCCTATAAAGCATACTCCGAACGTATAGTCTGGAATACCTTTGATAAGCTGTAAGAGCCAAGAAGATACTCCACCCTTTACATAAGGATAAGTTCCCTCTGAGAATAGCATCACGTCGACATGATCGCTTGTTGGAAATTCGATTTCATCACTCATGAAGAAACCCTCCACTGTTCTATTACTGGATTTAAAGTGGCGTTTAACTCTAAGTTATCCGCGCCCTTTAAAATAGCGTTTACTACTTTATAGTTAGCGGTTAAAAAATTAATTTCCGCTAAATATGGTAAAATAAATGAGGCTTTCGTCTCATTGAGTTCTTGCGCGATTGTAAATTCCATCTTGGCGTTTTCATACTCTTTTTTACTCATATAGACCCTACCCATTAAAACATATAATTTGATGCAAACCTCATTGAGCTTTTCCAAACTGTTTTTCTCTTCTTGTAAATCATACAAAAGGAACTCGATTTTTTTCTCATTCTCAAGGTTTTCTTTTTTTGTTTTTTTACTCTTTGCCCCGCTTTTTTCTTCTTCTAGTAGCTTTATTTTCTCCGAATGCTCATCTATGTTTTTTTCAGTTCTTTTTTTCTTAGGTATATAATAATCTTTAGCGATTTTTATATAATTAACCACTTCTATCAAAAAATTGTCTTTTAAACTCTCATGCGAAAGCTCTATATACACCATCTCCCAATATAAATACGCCAATTCATTTGCCGCGTCGGCTCTTCTTTTTTCTATCTCTTCTTTGTCTTCATGTTCTTCGCTATTCTCATCATGTTTTGCGTTTAAAACGCCTAGCTGTTTATTTATTTTTATACTTAAAGATTTTTCGGCTTTATTTAATATGGCGTACCCAAACATACGAATTTCATCATCCGTACTTGTTAAAGTTTGTCTTATAACCCTTAGGTTCTGAGGAGACATATGATTTGCCAAAGAAGAAAGGGCTTTTAATTTTTTTGATTTTGGGGCGTATTCATTGACCATCAAGTCGTTCATGGATCCCTCCCCAAAAATTCTTTCAATCTTTAAAAACGACATGCCAAATTCATCAAGATTCAAAATATTCGTACTTGTGACTTTTTTCTCATACTTTACGGTATTGATATAGTACGTAATCCAGAGGGAGA
>CALDOC010000439.1 GCA_937914675.1 uncultured Sulfurimonas sp. | reverse complement strand
TCAAAGTACTTCATGTATATCTCCGTCTTGCCGCTTCCGGTGTCGCCAAAGAGTAGAGAAACTTTATGTTGTTTAAGAAAGTTCAAGGCTTTTTCTTGTTTGAGGGAAAGTTCTAACGCGCTATGAGTGGCTGAGAATTTAGTCTCATGTAAGAGTGAAGTCTCAGCTCCGGAGTAGGGCGTCATCAAAGAAAAAGCGTCGCCCAAAGAACAAATGTAATAACTAGAGATAAATTTCGCCAACTGCATCTGTTTCTCGGAGTAGTAAAACTCGCTCGCTTCGAGAATATCGCTTGTTTTGAACTCGGGTTTTTCACATGAAGAGAGCACGACGCCATCTTTGTTTCTGTGATGAAACTCCACCTTGACTTTGTCTCCAACGCTCAAGGTTTGCGTTGATTGGTAGGTAAAAGACTCGAGAGGCGAGCCTAGAAGCGAGATGTTATAGTAGCGCAATCTAATGAGAATAAATTACGGCTCTAGTAAATGAACCAAAAATACCATCTATGAGTTTCTTTCTCATTAGTTTATCAATTGTTTACACATTTCGCCATATGTAGCGTTCGCAGTGGCGCATGTAAATTTGCCATCAGCTGGCGTATAAGTAAACGCGACGGATATCGAGTCCAGCATAATGGTATAAGTACAGACGCTTGGAGTGCCAGCGCATGCCGCTCCAGTTTTCCAGTGTCCATTTGCGTCTTCAGGCGTCACTCCGTACATTAGCAAGTTGATACCAGCCGTGCCATTTCCATCAAAGTAAGACGTTGTGGAACTGTGAAGTTTATTAATATAAGAACTATCACCTTTGATAAGCCGACTTTGTCTCTCCGTAATTATGGCGGAACGAATCGAAGCGACGTCCGCGCGACCTTTGGCTATCTGAGCGTCCGTTCTCGTCGCGGCAAATTTTGGGACGGCTACGGCGGCGAGTATGCCCAAAACTACTATGACGAAGACTAGTTCTATCATTGTGAAGGCGTTTTTATTTTGATTCATTGTGTTTCCTTTTGTATAATTTTTCATCACGTTACCCCCATGTTTAACTATCTATCAAAAATAGTAATTGGATTGATCGCCGTATGCGTT
>CALDOC010000438.1 GCA_937914675.1 uncultured Sulfurimonas sp. | reverse complement strand
ACGCCTACGGACTTTACGCAACATACGAGCAACTTGCTTTTAGAGTATGACAACTATCCAATAGCCACGGATTTCACCATGCATGAGGAGCAAAAAGCGATACTTTTAAACATTAAAGACAAGATAGACTCCGTTGGTTCTCCATCTGCGAGATTAGAACATGATTTGCATCTTCCCGTGAGTTTGCTAGTCATCCCTCTTTTCGCTTTGGCGAACGCGGGCATATCCATAGACTTCTCTTCCATCTCTCAAACGATATTGCAACCCGTGTCGCTAGGCGTCATCGCGGGACTGCTCGTGGGTAAAATAGTTGGCATCGCGGGTATCTCATGGATAGCGATTAGACTAGGCGTCGCGCAACTCCCTCATGGAAGCACCATGAGACAACTCTTGGGCGTCGCCGCGTTGGGCGGCATCGGTTTTACCATGTCCATATTTGTCGCGGATCTCGCGTTTATGGGTAATGAGGAGCTTATATTTCAAGCGAAAATAGGCATCTTAAGCGCTTCTCTTTTCGCGGGAATATTGGGATACACTTGGTTAAGATTTGCGCATAAGGAAGACCTCTAGGGGTCAGGTTGCTGTATTGAGCCTTAACGTATTTAAAAAACGTTCTTCCCTATCTTTCATGTAAAAACAGATTCGATATACTATTTTTATGAAAAAAATAATATCCGACATACACAACGCCGTACAAAACAGCAGAACGACTCTTGAGTTTCTCAAGAAAAATAGCGCTTGGACTTGGGTGGGAGACTACCCAATCGCCATCGTCAATGAAATCACAAGAGTCAAAGACGAAGAGAGTCTAAACAAGTTGAACGCCATTGGCTTTTTTGACCCCGAAGGCTTTTCAAAAAACAGTTACGATAAAGAAGAGATAAACTACTTGATAGAAAACGTTCCTAGTTCGATTAAGACCGCTTATCTACTCTGTTTAAAAAAGAAAAATGCCGACAACTACGTCTTTGTGGAAAAATTCCAACATGACCGTTGGAAAAAGGTTACCGATGAAGAAAACTTTGAAGCCTTTGTCGAGTCTTCAAAGTTTACCGACGCCGATAATAGCGAGAGAGTAGAGACTGAGTTGCGAGACGTTATGCGAAGTCGCAAAGAGATACCATCGCTTAAGGCTGTTGGCTTTGTGTGGATTGTCACGCTCCCTATAGCTACAAAGATAGAAGATATACTAAATCACTACTTTTTAGACAATCATATATTTATTGAAAAAGGAAGAAAAATCGTCTATATCGCATGGGCTGAGAAGCTAGCGAACGTTAATATGAGA
>CALDOC010000437.1 GCA_937914675.1 uncultured Sulfurimonas sp. | reverse complement strand
ATATCAGGCTCAATATCAGAAAAATTTTCAAGAACTTTTGAAAACAGTAAAAGAAGTCTCCGATGGTTTTGAAAAAAACGACATGAAACAAGAGACGCTTCAAAACTTAAAAAGTTTACTAAATGGGTATTCCAAAGATTTCAACAATATAGTCGCCATGCAACAACAAATAGGGCTAAATCCTAAAGATGGTTTGTATGGTTCATTGCGAGAAAGCGTTCACAACCTCGAAGCGCTGTTGAACGAAGACGCCAATTATAAAATGCAAGTTGACATGCTGATGCTGCGTAGGGCGGAAAAAGATTTTATGCTTCGAAGCGATCTTAAGTATATTGCGAAATTTGATAAATCTTTTTCTGATTTTTTAAGTGATTCCAAAGAAGCGAAATTTTCAAATTATGATAAATCCATAGAATTTTTAAACAACTATAAAAAAGATTTTTACAATTTAGTGGATGGGCATAAAAAAATAGGCTTGACTCCCAACGATGGCGCGTTTGGAGAGATGAAAAACAAAATTCATCAAGTGGACCAATCGCTCAAGGAACTACTCAATCATGTAGATATGGCAATCAGCGATAAACATGCAAGCGTTAATAAATTAACCATTCTTATTTTTACTTTTTTACTTGTTTCCATGGCTATCTTCGCGTCCTTGGTCATTGTTCAAATCAATAAAAAAATAAAAGACATAGTCGACATGATAAGCCACATAACAAGAACAAAAGAGATATCGGCAATCATTCCAATAACTAGCGAAGATGAATTTAGTCGACTCGCAAGAGAACTAAACTTGATGTTTGCAGAACTTACGGTAGTCATAAAAAACGCTAAAAACAACTCTGATGAAAACGCTTCAATATCCCATGAACTCTCAACAACTTCGCTAAACGTTGGAAAAAACGTCGAGATGTCCGTTGTTATCATAAATGAAGCCATTCAAAAAACGGCCATCATCAAAGATGAGATTAGAGAAGCCGTGCAAGACGCGAACAGCAGTAAAAAAGAGATGCTAGACGCAAATGAAACACTCAATACCGCGAGAGATGAAATCAAGCGTTTAAGCGCCACCGTTCAAAGTGGAGCGCAAGCGGAGATGGAGCTTGCCAACAATATTGAAAGTTTAACAAAAGATATGGATCAGGTTAAAAAGGTGCTTGGAATTATTTCCGACATTGCCGAACAAACAAACTTACTCGCTCTCAACGCCGCTATTGAAGCCGCACGGGCTGGAGAGCATGGACGAGGATTTGCCGTTGTCGCGGACGAAGTAAGAAAGCTCGCCGAGAGAACTCAAAAAACATTGGCTGAAATAAATACAACGATTAGCGTCATTATGCAGTCAACAAATACGGCTCATGACCAAATGAACGTTAATTCTAGGCAGATGAAAGAATTAGTGGATATATCTAATGAAGTTGAGAGTAAAATTACTTTAACGGCAAACATTGTAAAGAGCGCGACGAAAGCTAATGATAAAACGGTCAGAGATTTTGAAAATACCGTACTTAGCATAAACCTTATTTCGAATCAAATATCCGAAATAAACGTTATCTCTGCGAATAACTCAAGAAGCGTTGAAGAAATCGCTTCCACGACGGAGCACTTAAATAGTTTGACGGTATCGTTGTCAGAGGAATTAAAACAGTTTAAAACTTAAGTGCATTATAATATGAAAAATAAAGGAAGAATCCTATGAGAGTAGTAATTATTGGTTCGGGAATAGCCGGC
>CALDOC010000436.1 GCA_937914675.1 uncultured Sulfurimonas sp. | reverse complement strand
TGCAAAAAGATAGAACCATTGTCGTAATTATTTATCTTATTTCTATAATTATTATTGTTGTGTTATCTCTATTTACCGTTAAGAGAATGTATTTCATTACTAAAGAACTTGGAAATGGACTGGATTCATTTTTTAATTTTCTTAATCGTTCAAGTCAAGACATCGTAAAAATAGACATTACTTCAAAAGATGAATTTGGAGATATGGCTGAAACGATTAATGCCAACATGTTGCTTATTGAAGAAAGAATAAATGAAGATCAAAAATTTATCAATAACGTCATTAGCGCGTTTGACAATGTGAAAAAAGGAAATTTTGATATAAAAATCATAGCTAGCACTCGTAATCCTGAGTTATTAGTGCTAAAAAACGCCATTAATGAAGTATTGGAACAGTTAGTTTCAACAATTGGAACAGATTTAAACAATATCATGGGAGTTTTAAACTCATTTTCCAAATTTAATTTTGAAGCGCATATAGCAAATCCCAATGGAAGACTAGAACTAATTATTAATACAATAGGCGATTATTCGAATAAAATGATACTTCAAAATATTGAAAATCATGGCAAATTAGAAAACTACTCAGCGCTTTTAAATAAATCTTTAATGGACTTACGAGGAGATACGTTTCTTAGGTTAACAACGCTCTTGAATACAATAATTAAACAAGTAAATTTAATTTCTCAACATGAACACACTTTTGCAAATAATTTAAGCACGTTAAATAAAGACGCTCAAAATATTACTGATATTACAAATATAATTGGAGACATAGCCGATCAAACAAATCTGCTTGCGTTAAACGCGGCCATCGAAGCGGCTCGAGCTGGCGCACATGGTCGTGGTTTTGCAGTGGTTGCGGATGAAGTTCGTTCATTGGCGGAAAAAACGCAACACTCTACGGCGGAGATTAGCAATTCCATAAACATTATTGGCGCGGACATAAGCTCTAACTCTGCAAATATCAATCAAAATTTGACTGCAATGAATAAATTAGTTTCTAATATTCAAGGCATAGAAGTAATTATGGATGAAATTTTAGTTATATTTAATAATATAGAAAATATAGAAAAATAGCGCTTATCAGAAAAATTTTAACCAATCTCTTTATTATGTGAGCTTTTGATAGTAATTTTAAAGGATTCAATAAAGTCTATGTAAACAAATTATAAATGATCAAACGGAAGTTTCAATGCAAAACAAGCGCCCTCGCCAACGTTTGTCACTTCAAGAGAGCCATGGAGATGTTTTTCAACTATCGTTTTACTCATGTAAAGTCCTAGTCCCGTTCCATCTTTTGCTCCCTTTGTCGTAAAATACGCGTCAAAGACGCTAAAAAGATGCTCTTTGGCCACGCCTCCCGCGTTGTCGCAGACGCGAAGAGACAAAAACGTTTCTTCATCTTTTAAAGAGATTAGAATCTTTTTATCTTTTATCTCTTTTTCAAGCAGAGCGTCTTTTGCGTTTTGAATGATATTTATTATAACTTGCATCAACTCTCTGGAGTAGGTTTCAATATTTTTGCAACTCTCCAATTCCAACGCGACTTCAATGTCGTTGTTTTCTAAAGATTTACCTATTACTCCAAGCGCGTCATGAAGCACGTCTTCGACGGAAGTCTCTTCCATTATCCTCTCTGGTTTAAAGAAGTTTCTAAAATCGTCTATCGTTTTAGAGAGTTCCTGAGTTTGAGTTTCAATGCCCTCGGTATACTCTCTTAAGCTTTTCTCATCGAGCGTCTCCAACTCTATGTCGGCCAAGATGTTGTTTGCGTACATGGAGATGACGCTTATTGGCTGTCTCCACTGGTGAGCGATCATGCTTATCATCTCGCCCATGGCGGCGTGGCGAGATTGAATTATCATAAGCTCCTCTTGCTCTTCCAACTTCTTTTTATCATTATAGCTTTGAGTAATGTCAACTATTATAGTGCCAATATTTTTTGCGTTTCCATTCTTTATGATAAAACCCATAATTCTATACGTATGTTTTTCCCCTCTAAAATCGCTATACTCTTCCACGACGTCAATATAGCCATGCTCCAAAATAACGCCATCAATAGCGTTGGCTTGAGCGGCTTGCTTGGGAGATAATATGTTTTCACTCTTTAAGCCTATCACTTCTTTGTTGTCAAAAAATTCTTTCGCCGTGTTGTTGGCAAAGATGATAGTTCTACTTTCATCTTTTATAAATACGCTAGCTGGTACGTTTTGCATAAAAAGTTCAAATTTCTCTTCACTCTCTTTAATCTTTTTTATTTGTTCTAAGTATAATTCACTAACGTCTAATTCATACTTTGAAAACCTACGATATAAAAACCATACTAAAAAGATAAAACCTAAAAATATAATAAAAAACTGTCTATAATTCATATTGTCAATGAACTTGGCGTCTTGAGAGGTTTTTTGAAAAAAGATTATTTTGACGCTCTCTTTACCTGCATAATTTTTCAGGCTTATAAGATGCGTCAGATACCTTGTCCCATCAACGCTTAATTTTACGTCGTCTTCCAATGTTTTTTGAAATTGAACTTTCTCTAACGCTGGCGGTATGTCGGACTGAAGCCTATACCCATCTATCAGCATGTCGTTGGCTTTTGAGTACAATTTCAATTCACTATCTTTTATAAACATTAAACCGTTAATTCTATTTATGTCTTCAATGGCTTTTAAAAGAAAAATAGGGTTGAAGCCGAGTTCAAAAGCGCCTATGTATACGCCATCTTTATCAAATATTGGACTCACTATTCTATAGTCTGTTCCATGCTTTCCCGTTTCATAAGCGGCTAGCAACTTATGATTTTTATGAATTTCTTTAATCATAGGTCGAAGATGGCTTAACTGATCTCCAAAAGATTCAGGTTTATGCAGGCGTAAAAAAGACGTTCCGTCACTCAGGTGAACATGCATAATTGTAAAATTTTGATTCTCTTCTTTCATGAGTAAATATTTTGAATGGAGGAGCTTCAATAATCCCTCTCTGTCTCTATTTTTAATGAACTCAGCCAAATTTGTCGATTCAACGACTCTTCTAACTCTATAATCGTAATCATTCAATAAACGTCGTATTGTGTGTTCAATGCTATAATCAATGCTGTTGGCGTAGATGTTTTCTTTTTCTTTTTCTAAAAATGACTTAACGTACGACGTGGAAATAATAGCTATGCTCAAGAGTGCAAACATGGCGATGGAGACACTGATCAAGATACTTTTTTTTAGCTCTCGAATCTCCGCGCTTTTCATTTATACAACTCATGCAAATAATCGCCGCCACATTGAAGCTCTCTGAACCACTCCAAGAACTGAGTGACTTTTTCATCTTCAAATATAAAGCCATGTTGAGGGGCGATCATCTTAACGTCAAGTTTTTCCACTTCGGCGACCCAAGCGCGGCACAACTTGTTTGAACCCATGTAGCGTTTGTGAAAACCGTAAAGATGCTCTTTATGTTCATCGAAATTTTCAACATGCTTGTATGTCTCGGGAGCGTTTAAAATGGCCGCCCCGATGTCTCCGGAAAAAACTATCTTAGACTTTGAATCATAAAGCGAAAAATTTCCAGGAGAATGCAAGAAATGCGCTGGGACAAACGTCAAAGACTCCTCGCCAAACTTCAACTTGGCTCCATGATCGGGCAGCGCCAGAACTCTGTTCATTTGCATAAAACCGTAATGACTCATGAACCTCACCCACAAACCGCTCATGATAAATTTAGCCTGAGAACTAACCGCCCACTGTCCAATGGAACCTGAAACGTCAGGGTCTTGATGAGAGAGAAATATAAATTTAATTTTATTAATTTCCACATGGCGACTTACTGCGTCGTAAAGCTCACTAAACACGCCTTCGCTTCCAGGATCGACTAAAACTCCAACGCCATTTTGGACTATTAGATACTGGTTTACGGATAAAAACGACTCCTCATGAGCTTCGTCGTCAAAACTAAACATAACGCATTTATGCGTAGCGCTTTCATAAAGTATTTTTTCATTTTCAGCCATTTTACAATCCTTTAAATTCTCGTATTATTTCCATCTGTCGCTTTGTGATATACGTTATCATATCTTTTTTCTTAGCCTCGACAAAGTTAAACGTAAAGACAAGTTCAAAACTG
>CALDOC010000435.1 GCA_937914675.1 uncultured Sulfurimonas sp. | reverse complement strand
GCAGTATGATGATAATGACGATTCCATAGGCCAGATGGACGTTAGTTCTCAGGGCGCGCAACTAATCTGGCATATTACAGATGATTTTAGGTTTGAAGCGGAGTATGTGACTGGGACTCTTGACGTCAAAAACGTAAAATCATTTAGAAGAAGTGGCTACAGTTTGCTTCCAAGCTATTATATAATGGAAAACGTCAATTTATATTTTTTATACGCGCAAGCTGATCCAAACCATAATAAACCTCAAGATAGCGTCGTCAATATGGCTCCAGGCGTAAACGTTGAGATTGACACTAACGTATTTTTAAAACTCGACGTCTTAAATGTTACGTCAGGTAAGCAAAATACGATTTATAAAGGTAATTCTTACTCTGAACTCAGAGCGGCGTTATCAATTGGGTTTTAGGGAGATAAAATGAAAACTATGAAAAATATTATAAAAATTCTTTTTATCCTCAGTTTAATTAACTCTTCAATTTACGCGGCTAAAAAAGGAGCCTTGGTAGTTAGTAAGGACGTAAATATAGAGAGCATATCCAAAAATGATTTAAAGGATATCTTGCTGGGTAGAAAAACTCTATGGAATAATGGATCGCGTATCAGAATAGCAATTAGTTCAGAAGATTCTGAAAAATTAAATCAATTTTTAATTGACAACATTGAACAAAATAAACGTAGATTTAAAAAGTACTGGCTCAAAAGAGTATTTGCTGGCTATGGCATAGCTCCAAAAATATTTAAAAATGACGAAAAAGCTTTAAATTACGCTCAAAGTCAAGAAAACTCAATCACGTATATGACAATTGAAGAGGATAAAGTACCTTCTGGAGTTACGATAGTTAGCGTAGAATAGGTGGAATCATACCCGCTAATGAATTTACAATCCATCTTCAAGTAAAATTTTCAACTCATTAGCGGGAATAGGTTTGGAGTAGAAATATCCTTGAATGTTTTCACATCCATTCTCAACGATAAAATCTCTCTGCTCTTTAGTTTCAACGCCTTCCGCGATGACTTTAAGGTTTAAACTTTTTGCAAGAGCTATCACCGCTTTTGTTATTCCCGCGTCCTCTTCATCTCCAGGCAAATCTCCCACAAACGCTTGATCTATTTTAAGTTTGTCTATTGGCAGTCGTTTGAGATACGCCAATGAAGAGTAACCTGTGCCAAAGTCGTCAACCGCCAATTCCACGCCTAAGTCACTAATGGCTTTCAATATGACAATGGCGTCTTCAGGATGGGTCATAATCTGACCTTCCGTAACTTCTAGCGCTAGCCACTCCGCTTTACAGTTTGTCTCTTTCATCAACTGTTTGAACATTGGAATAAAATCTTCTTGCTGAAGTTGTTTTATTGCAAGATTCATGGCTAGCACTCCAGGATTTAACCCTTGTTCATACCACTCTGACATTTGCGTCATCGCCGTTCTCATAACGTATCTATCTAGTTCAACTATCAGTCCCGTTGATTCCGCGAGAGGGATAAATTTGGCAGGAGAGACTAGACCCATAGTTGGGTGTTGCCATCTTACGAGCGCTTCCATTCCAATTATGCCATCTGTCACGCCATTTACTTGCGGTTGGTAGTAAACTATAAATTCACTGTTTTTAAGTCCTTCTCTTAGACTTGATTCCATGAAAACTCTTTCAAACGCGAGTTCTGTCATAGTTGAATTATAGTATTGGAAGTTGTTTCTTCCCTCATCTTTCGCCTTATACATGGCGGAATCAGCAAACTTGAGTAGACTTTGAGCTGAGAGACCATCATCAGGGTAGATACTAATGCCTATGCTGCATGATACGTATAAAACATTGTTGTTGACGTTAATGGACTTAGATAAACTCTCTAGTATTTTATTGGATATTGAAGAAGCGTCTTGCGCTTGACGTAAACCTTCTAAAATGACGGTAAATTCATCTCCGCCAAGTCTTGCCAAGCTGTCTTCATCTCTAGTGACTTTGTTCAGTCTAAACGTAACAGTTTTTAAAATTTCATCACCTACGTCATGTCCTAAAGAGTCGTTAATCTCTTTAAAATGATCTAAGTCTATAAAAAGAAGCGCTATCTTTGAGTCGTTACGTTTTGCTTTTCCTATCGCTTGGGTTAATCTGTCTTGAAAAAGAACTCTGTTTGGCAACTCCGTCAAAGCGTCATGATGCGCTTGATGGTCTAAGATGTTCTTTTGTTGAGTGAGTTCCTCTTCCGCGTTCTTTCGATCGGTTATATCGTGAATATATCCGTGCCATAAGACGCTACCGTCTTCAAGTTTTTCTGGTTTTGAAAATCCTTCAAGCCAACGCGCGCCTTTTTTTGCTAAATCGACTCTATATCGCGCGGTCCAATCACTCATGGTCTGAGCTGATTTTTGAATTGAAGATAGTAGCATGTTTAAATCATCCGGGTGTATGACGTTAAACACCAGTTTCGCGTCTTCGATTACCTCTTGAGGGTCAACTTCGTATATCTCTCTTATTCCATTACTCGCGTAAGGAAAACTAGAGTGTCCATCTGGATAAAGTCTGTATTGATAAATGGCGCCAGGTAGGTTTTTGCTTATTTTACCCAACATCTTATGGCTAGATTGTAGTTCTTGATCCATCTTATGTCTATTGGTATCGTCTTGAAAAACAAGAACGGTACCAAATATCTCTCCCTTCTTTGTTTTTAAAGGAGACGCCGAATCGCTAATAATATACTCTTTGCCAGACTTGCTTTTAAGCTTAGTTCCATTAGATATTAACTTTGTTAAATTATTGTATAAAACATCATGTATTGGCGTTGTTATTTTTTCGCCGGTTTTCATATTGTAAAGCTCTAAAACAGAGTCTATATGTACTCCCTTAGCCTCTTCGTTGGTATATTCAGTGAATCTTTCAGCGGTTTTATTCAGAAAGGTCACATAACCACGCACGTCGGTTGTAACAACGGCGTCGCCAATAGAGGCAAGCGTGACAAGACTCTTTTCGTTTGATTCAAAAAGTGACAACTCATAAGCTTTTTGTTTACGAGCGTAAAAAATAAAAGATGTAAAAATAAAAATATTAATTAGTATGAAGAATATGATTACCGAATGAAAATAGTTCTCTTGATTTTCTATCTCTTGATCTATTTTATTTTCTACATTTAAACCTAACGCGTCTAGCATTTTAATTATATGTTTAAAATCAGTGTCAAAGTTCTGGTCTTCCTTGCTTCCTATCCCATACTCTTGGGTATTCGACCATCTTTTTTTTGTAAAAAGCAAAAGAGAATCCAGTCGCGCTTCTATATTTTGCAATTGTTCTAAATATTTTTTATCTTCCATCGTTGTTAACGTTTTTTTCGCCAGTTTCACATACGCATGGTACGACTTGTTCTCAAAAGGAATTATTACGTCTCTTTGAATGTCAACTTCTTCATCGCCAGATATCGCTTCTTCTAACCATAAATGCGATTTTGAAAGATTGCTTTTAAGAGAACTAATCTCTTTTTGCAGAGGCAAGTGCTTATGCATCGAATCATTCCAACTTTTATGCACAAAAAAGATAAATGAAAAGTTGATTAGAAAAACAAATACAAGAAAAAGGAACAACCATAACATTTTTATTTTATTCATACGACTATTATATCACTTTAAAATCACTTTAATATTAGAGAGAAAAAAGGTTTTTTCGGAGACGTCTCGTGATCTACTTAAAGGGTGTTTGTAGGGAAAATCACGTTCATAGAACAAAAAATGCATTTACCTTAGATAAAGGATATATGTAATGGTAACCGTGTTTTTAAAAAATGACAACCTCAAAGTCAATGTTTCAGCCGGTAAAAGCTTCAGAGAGATAGCTCGAAAATCTGGAGCTTCCATGGAGTTTGGCTGTCGCGTTGGCGACTGCTCCACTTGCGTAGCCAAAATCGTCAAGGGAAACAATCTGCTCAACAAAATAAACGACAAAGAGATTTTGGCTTTAAACGCCATGGGCGCGAATGACGAGAATTTGCGTTTGATGTGTCAATGCGTCGTCGAAGCGAGCGAGGGCGAGATAGAAATCTCGTATTTTTTTTAATGCCCGCCATTACTACCGAAATATCCAAGAGCGTTGATTTTATAGGCGCGTTTGATCCTAAAATCCGTACTTTTGACATCATTATGAAAACGGCGAACGGGAGTTCGTACAACAGTTACGTAGTTCGCGGTTCAGAGGGCGTCGCCATTATGGACACGGTCAAAAAAGAGTTTAGCGGCGAATTTTTTAAAAGACTTGAGTC
>CALDOC010000434.1 GCA_937914675.1 uncultured Sulfurimonas sp. | reverse complement strand
TTATCGAGCGGATTGAGTACGTCCGTCACTCTGATGGTATCCGAACGACCCCAAATCACAACCTGTCTCCCTATCTTATAATCAAGAGTGGGACTTATTTTTCCTTGAAGATAAAGGTCGAAAATTTCCGCTTCATATTTCAAATCATTTTTTTCTTGTTGTGAGTAGTCTCTATCTCTATTTAGGTCGTATATAAAATTATAAAACGCGTTTGAGCTCACTCTAAGTTTGTGGTTTTTTGTAAACGACTGCTCATACTCAAGATATACGGACATAACCAGTGAGTTTAGATCATTGTGTGGATTTTGATTGTGAGTGGCGTAAGAGCCGAGTTGTTCCACGTTGCCTACGAAATAGTAGTTTTTTTTCGCTATGTTTTTTATAACGATTGCTTGCGTCTCATCGCCAAAGCCATCGCCAAACTCGTCATCCGCGCAAAACGCGAAAGACGCTAGCAAAAGAGAAGAGAGTAGAAAGCTTTTTAGCATTTAGAGACCCTTTTCTAATCGCCTAGTTGTAAACGTATTGTCATCCAGCTCTTTGTTGAGTTTTATATTTTTAAATTGAAGCACTGTTTTATGAGTCGTTTGAGAGCCATGTTTACTCGTCATGGTCATCTCGTCGACAACCCAAACTTTGTCTTGTTCATGCATTTTTGTGACGTCAAGATACTTTTTCTTCGCGTCGTTTTTCAAAGTGTAGATGGCGCGACGAACCATGTAGTTGTCTTGTCTTACAAGAACGACGCCCTTTGTGTAACCAGTTTCGTCTATGACCTCTTGAGTTCTTGGCGTTGAGCTAATCACCCACACTTTGTCGCCTTTTACTTCGCTCTCTTTTAAAAGTTCAAAGTCATAATCGTCTAAATCTTTATCCGTCATGTCGGAGTAAGAAAAATCGCTTCCCATAAAACTAGAACTCTTGTCCGAACTAGGGATGCGTTTTGTTTTTTTAAGCGCTGGAAGATACAGCCACTGATCGTCGTCTACTTTGCTATCGTCGTAATCATATGTTAAAAACGCAGTGTTTTTGACGTCGGAGGGAGATTTAAAAAACATGATTCTATATTCGTTCACTCCAAAATCTTTTGAATAACTCATAATCTGACGCACTCTTTGATTGTCGTTTTTATCTATCATTATCATAAGCATGTCTTGCGACATCGTGTCGCCGTCATATCTCGCGTCAACTTTTTCCATGATTGCGCGAGCTTTAGGATTGTCGCCAAATAGATTCACTAAAAGTAAACCAACCATCAAAATTATTTTTATCATTTTATCCATCCTCTTTTTGTTACAACCATCATAAGCGATGGCACCAATAGCAAATCCGCCAACAGAGCTATAAGTATAACCGAACCCGTTAAAAGTCCAAAGTTAAACGTCGAGTTCATGTACGCTTGCGTAAAACTGAAAAAGCCAAGCGACAAAACAATAGTCGTTATCACCATCGCTTTGCCCGTAGTTAAAAACGTATGTCGAATAGCGTCCGCCTCGTTTTTTGTTTTGTTGTAATAGCGTCTATAATTATGTAAAAAATGTATGGTGTCGTCCACCGCCAATCCAATTGCGATGGAACCGATTAACAGAGTAAACATGTCAAGAGGAATATTATAAAAATACATTATTAAAAGACCCAATATGATAGGCGCTAAATTTGGTATCATAGACAAAAGACCCAATCTAAAGCCACCGAGTATGATTACCATCAAAACCGCTATGGCTGAGTAAGCGATAATGTAGCTCGTGACCGATGATTTTACAGATTGGCCTAAAGTTTCATTTAACAAAATTACAACGCCGGTTGAAGTAATTTCATCTTTTGGAAACGCTTTTTCAAAAGAGCTTTGGATATGTCGAATGACTGGTTCGGATTTGATGGCGTCGAGCCAAGGCAACTTTATCGTCACTCGAGTTTTGCTAAACTGACTATCTACCAAATCTTCCAAATCGTCACTGCCGCTATTTTCAAACAAGAGAAGCTCTTGCGCTATAAGATTGTAGTCGGTAGGAACTCTATACTCCTCTTCCTTGTTCTCATGAAGCGCGCGATTCGTCTCTTTCATAACGTCGATAAGACTTATAATCTTTCCAACTTTATAATCGCCATTTTCATAATGAGCCATCTCGGACGTTACGGCGTCGAGTTTTGCAAGTCGCTCTGGAGAGTACCAACCATTCTCTTCTTTTGTGTCAATGACAACTTCAACGCTTACCGTTCCTCTCATTTTATCGTCAAGAAGTTCCGTTGAAACACGATTTTTATCCGCTTGAGGGAACCATTTTAGAGGGTTGTGAGATAGTTCTATCTTACTACCAAAATAGAGCGCGATTAAAACGAGAACCGCGCTCACCGTTATGATAATTTTGTAATATTTAATGGGAATTTCTGCCAATCGCTCCATTTTATGATCAAAAAAACTATAAGCGTGCGTATCGAAACTTTTAGCTTTTAATTTTGTAATCGTTAAAAGCGCGGGCAAAAGAACAAGCGTTAAAATCAAAGAGATTAAAACGCCAAGGGAAGCGAAAGTTCCCATGTCCGAAATAGGCGCGACGCCAGAACCGGCAAAAGAACCGATGCCGACGGCAGTTGTCACGCTCGTCATGATAATAGCCAAACCTGAGTGTCCCAAAGTGTACTTTATCGCCTCTTTTTTATTTCCATTTTGATTAAACTTATCAAAAAATATTGAGAGCACATGAACCGTCGCGCCAACGCTAACCGCTAGCAAAAGAGATGGAAGTATCTGTGTTGGAAGCTTAAACGCCACGTCAAAAAACGACATTATTCCAAGCGTTGTCAAAAGCGATAAAGCTATGACCATGAGCGGATATACAATGGCGCTCACTCTTCTAAACATAACAAAAAGAAAAATCATGATAATCAAAAAAGTTATGCGCATAAATTTTTGCATGTCTCTTTGCATATTTTGTTTTAGAGCGTCAACGACGACGGTCGAACCCGCTATGGAGATTTTAAAATCATCAGAGTTATACTTCTGCACAACGTTTCTTAGTTTTGTCACAAACTCCGTATTTTCTTGATCGCTTAAGTAAACTACTTTTTCATCTTTCGCTTGCGTCTCTTTATCGTCAAAGGAGTCTAAACTATCTTCATCGCTCTGCTTCTTTTGAAGAGTGGCCACCGTTTCAATGACAATCGTCGTCATGTTTCCACTTTCGTTTATTAAAAGATTTTTATACAACTTCGATTTCATGGCTTGATTTTTTATCTTGGAGAAACCCTCTCTTGAAGTAGGCATAGTCTCGACTAAGTCGTCAACGATTAAAGCGTCATCCTCCCCATGAGTGTTGCGAACGTTTATCAAACTTGTCATATCTTCAATGTAAGGAACGTTCGCTTCTATGTCTTCTTGAAGCGTTTTAAGTTTTTGCAAAAAATCTTCAGTAAAAATTTTGTCGCTCTCTATCGCGATTATAGCTCTTTCGTCGCGACCAAATTGATCTTTAAACTTATTGTAATCTTTTAATATTGGAGAACTGTCATGTAAAAATCCCTCGTTGGAAGTATCCATTCTTAAATCTTTGAGATTTGAAAGTGGAAATAACAGTATCAGTAAAATTAAGAAAATTATTTTTTTAGGGTGATTAAATATAATCTCACCAAATTCCTCTAGTTTGTTTTCTATTTTCGTATGGGCCATATTCTCTTCTTTAAACTTTATTTTTTAACGCTCTTATTTCTTAAATGTCAAAATTTCTTCTTGACATGATTCAACTCTGTTTCTGCCATTGTTTTTGGCTTTATAAAGAGCGGCGTCCACTTTTTTGTATAATTTTGTAAAATCATCTTCTTGCTTATGTTGACATGCGCCGAGACTAATTGTCACTACCCTGTCCCTTATTTTGTATGTTTCTACGTCCATGCGAATTCTCTCAGCGATTAGAAGAGCGTTTTCTAAAGTCGTATTTGGTAAAACTATCATAAACTCTTCTCCGCCAACTCTATAAAGCCTATCATATTTTCTATTTCTCAACTGAACGATTTTACAAAGATTTATGAGTACGGTATCGCCAACGAGATGCCCGTAGTCATCATTTATCGCCTTAAAATAATCTATGTCAAATGAGATTAAAGAGAGTTCCGTTTTTGTTCTTTTTACTTGTTCAATTTGATTGTTAAGGTCAAATTCAAAAGATCTTCTATTGTAACATTTCGTTAACTCGTCAACATTAACCAAATCTTCAAGTTTATTTTGTTTTGCGTCAAGTTGTTTCATTAAAAAAACAATAACAACATAAATAAACAATAAACTTACGAAGATAATGGCAGTAATAATATTGTAATAAGTTTTTGCGTTTTCCAACTCTTTTTGTAGTGGAATTTTAATCGAAATGATTGCTCGAATATCGCCTATATGCTCGTTAAAACCTTTTTTATCGCCATATATTTTTAAAAGTTCTTGCGGCGCGATATCGGCAGCGCTATGACATCTCATGCAACTTTCTTTATTTCTTCCAACAGGTTTAGCGTAATAAAGAAATTTTTGTCCACCCTCTTCAATCATTTCTTTAAACTCTTGTAAATCACTTGCGTTGAATTTTTTTATCAACTCTTTTTCAAACTCATTTGCTTTGTTCAGAGCGTTTCTAGGATTTGTAGAGGCTAATTTATAATATTTTTGAGTTTTATTTGCATCTTGCAAAAGTTTGTTTTCAATCTGATGAATGTTTCGCGCTATATAGGTAAAAGAGAGTACGTTTGGGTCAAAAAACTCACTATAAAGTTTTTTTTCTTGTTTTAATTTATAAATAACTGGTTTTTGCATCTCTTCAACGTAAGTGTGCAACGCTTTTTGATTAATCAAAATATCGTTTAATTTTTCATTATTTTCATATACCGCGTAATTCTCAACTTGTTGTTGTAACATTAGCTCAACAAAGATGAAAGTTGCTACAAACACAAGAAATAGTAAGGAATATTTGTTCACATACGCTTTCAGATACCACTCCTTTTTACTTTTCCATTAATTATAGCAATATTATCTTTTGTTAGATATAAAGTCTGTCTTAAATCAAGCCTAATAAAGCCACAAATAAAACGGGCGGAGTTATAACAAGCCCTACTTTCAAGTATTCACTCCAAGTTATTTTAACACCTTTTTGCGCTAAAACATGTAACCATAAAAGAGTGGCGAGCGAGCCAATAGGCGTCATTTTTGGACCTAGGTTTGAACCTAAGACGTTTGCGTAGACTAACGCTTCATGACCTGGGTACCCTACTTTGTCAATGGCTATGTCCATAATCATAATCGTTGGCATGTTGTTCATGACGGAACTGACAGTTGCGGATAAAAACCCCGTTCCCAAGATGGCGATAGTTTCGCCATGAGTGTTAAGCTCTACGATTAACGAGGCTATGATATCCGTAAGTCCAGCGTTTTTAAGGCCATACACCACGACGTAAAGACCAACGCTAAACCAAACGACCTGCCATGGAGCGGCTTTTATCGTCATTATAGGTTTTACGGCTTTGTAATGATTAGCAATAAGTAAAAAGAGCAAAGCCCCGCCAAGAGCAAAAACTGAAACTGGCAAGTCGTAGTGGTCGCCTATAAAATAACCAACCATGAGAAGCGCTAAAAAAGCCCAAGAGAAGTTGAACATCGTCTTGTTTTTGATGACGCTTTTGGCTTCTGGCAGTTGTGAGACATCGACGACAAGTGGAATGTCTTTGCGAAAGTAAACCCAAAGAACAACGATGGAAGCGCCAACGCTCAGTACATTCGGTAAAAACATATTTTTTGCGTACTCAACAAATCCAATGTCAAAATATCCAACCGTGACTATGTTTGTAAGATTGGATATAACGAGAGGATTTGAAGCGCTATCGCCTATAAATCCACCCGCCATGAGAAAAGCGAAGATTGGAAGCGGCTTCATTTTTAGATATTTCATTTTAGCGAGAAGTATCGGAGTGAGGATAAGCGCCGCGCCATCGTTTGCAAAAAAAGCGGAGACTAATGCACCTAAAAGCAAAATGTAAACAAAAAGTTTGTTTCCGCTTCCACCGCTAAGTTTCGCCATCTTTATGGCGGCCCATTCAAAGAAACCTATTTCATCGAGAATCATTGAAAGAATTATAATTCCGATAAAAGAGAACGTGGCGTCCCAAACGATGGAAGTCACTGTCATGACGTCTGCAAGACTAACAACGCCAACTAAAAGCGCGATTATTGCGCCTACAACTGCAGAAGTTCCAATCTGTAAACCTTTTGGTTGCCAGATGATAAATATAAGTGTCGCTAAAAACAGACTAAACGCTAGTATCATGCCCTATCCTTTTTTGATAGCGACACTATAACCAAATAAACTCTTTAAATCAATATATCTTGATATAGTTATTTATTAAAAAGAAAATTTAAAACTCAAAACTTTGTTCCTTGAACACCTGAAACTCTGTAGCCACTTTTTCTTGCGATAAACCTAATTTATCAACGGCTTTTGGATTCACCAAGAACCAACCTAGAACTACATTTACTTTATCGCCTTTAATAATTTTAAAATCATATTTTACGCTACGTTTTTCATTAGCTTGTATCATCGTGTCTTTTAGAGTTGTATTTGCCGCCCAAGGCATGGCTGGCTTTCCATCTTTCCCTATGATTCGTACAAAAACTTCATTTTTAAGCTTTGTTATTTTAGCGCCTCTTGTAACGCTTACTTTTAAAACCGCTACTCTCAAAGGGTGCAGCAAAAGAGCGTGAGAAGTGCGGTTATCTATATTTACAACAAAATCGTCTATTTCTCTCAATAGTGATATATCTACGTATTTAGTTAGCATATCTGAATGAAAATGGCTTCCTGCAAATCCGTGAAAAGCATGTTGGTCTCTATCTTTTAAACTAGACACTGTTCCTTTGATTTTAGGCATATGACAACTTACGCAGTTCGCTCCGTTCATTTGGTTATCAATATTAGTTGAACATACGTTTAAGTTGCTACTATTCATTTTATGCGAGTGACAACCTATGCAAACGTTTCCATTTTTCATATGCTCGTTACCTTCAGTGAGTATTTCATGATAAGGAGAATTCATATGATCATTTAAAGTTCCAAAATACCTTTTTTCCTTGTCAGTCATAATGTTTGTATTATGTTTAGCATGAAGCTCTACACTTTTTATACGATGACAATACGCGCAACTTATTCCCTCTTGATGAGTTACGTTATCGATCATAGGCATTGCTTTTTTACCTACAGTTTGCATATTGTCTAAATCGTCAGCCGCTGGAGTATGGCATTTTCCACATCCGTAACGAGACTGTTTAACGTTTTGCGGATGCTTATCCCAAATAGAAGCATGAATAGCATCTTTTTGAGGCGTTGAATTCGCATGCATAGAGTCCTTAAACTCATTGTAAATTTGGACATGACAAGCTTTACAATCTTCACTCGAAGAGTAGTGACGAGCTTTGTCGTTTGCAACAAGCAATGATGAGAACAAAAGTAGTAAAAGTACGAGGGGTTTCATGAAATTCCTTATTTAATATTTTATAAAATTATAACAAAAATTACTTATACAAATATTTAA
>CALDOC010000433.1 GCA_937914675.1 uncultured Sulfurimonas sp. | reverse complement strand
AAAAACACAACTCCATCGGTAGTCGCGTTTACGGATAAAGGTGATGTTTTAGTTGGTGATCCAGCAAAACGTCAAGCGATTACAAACCCAAACAAAACTATCTCTTCCATCAAGAGAATCATGGGTCTTATGATGAGCGAAGATAACGCTAAAGCGGCTCATGACAAAGTAACGTATAACATAGTGGACAAAGATGGAATGGCGGCTGTTGACGTGGCTGGTAAAATTTACACTCCACAAGAAATTTCAGCGAAAATTCTTACAAAATTAAAAGAAGACGCGGAAGCTTACTTAGGTTCAAAAGTGACCGACGCCGTTATTACGGTTCCAGCTTACTTTAACGACGCGCAACGTAAAGCGACTAAAGACGCGGGAACTATCGCCGGTCTTAACGTTTTACGCATTATCAACGAGCCTACCGCTTCCGCGCTCGCTTATGGTTTAGAGAGCAAAGCCGAAGAGAACGTGCTTGTTTACGACCTTGGCGGTGGAACGTTCGACGTTACGGTTTTAGAGATTTCCGATGGTACGTTTGAAGTTCTTTCAACTGATGGTAACGCGTTCTTAGGTGGAGACGACTTTGACAATAAAATCGTTGATTTCTTAAACGCGGAGTTCAAAAACTCTCATGGAATCGAACTTAAAAACGACAAAATGGCTCTTCAACGTTTAAAAGACGCCGCTGAAAACGCTAAAAAAGAGCTTTCAAGCTCAACTGAAACTGAAATTAACTTGCCGTTTATCACTATGACGGAAGCTGGGCCACAGCATTTAGTCGTAAAACTGACTCGCGCTAAGTTTGAAGGCATGATTTCGAAATTGATTGACGAAACGATTGAACATATCAAAACCGCTATGAAAGAATCAGGTTTGGAAAACAATGACATTAAAGAAATCATCATGGTTGGTGGTTCGACTCGCGTTCCAGCGGCGCAAGAAGCGGTTAGCAAATTCTTTAGCGGTAAAAAACTAAACAAAAGCGTAAACCCAGATGAAGTCGTTGCAGCCGGAGCGGCTATCCAAGGTGGCGTTTTACGTGGTGACGTTAAAGACGTTCTTCTTTTAGACGTTACGCCACTTTCACTTGGCATTGAGACTCTTGGTGGAGTTATGACGAAGATTATTGAAAAAGGAACTACGATTCCAGTTAAAAAATCTCAAGTTTTCTCAACTGCGGAAGATAACCAACCAGCGGTTAGCATTTCAGTTTGTCAAGGTGAAAGAGATTTTGCTAAAGATAACAAATCTTTAGGTCTGTTTGAGTTAGGAAACATTCCAGCGGCGCCACGTGGAGTGCCTCAAATCGAAGTTACTTTTGACATCGACGCAAATGGCATCTTAACCGTTAGCTCTACTGACAAAGGAACTGGTAAATCTCAATCAATCACTATCTCTGGATCATCTGGATTAAGCGAAGCTGAGATCAATAAAATGGTTCAAGACGCGGAACAAAATAAAGCGGCTGATGGCGTAAGAAAAGCTCTTGTCGAGCTTAAAAACCAAGCGGACGCGCTCATAGTTCAAACTGAAAAATCAGTAGCGGAAATGGGTGAGAAGCTTGCTTCGGAAGAAAAAACCAAAATTGAGGCCGCTATAGCTGATTTAAAAGAGATTCTAAAAGATGAGTCTGCAACTAAAGAGCAAATTGAAGCAAAAGTAAAAACTCTTACGGAAGCCGCTCATAAAATGGCGGAAGATATGTACAAAAATGAACAAAACCCAGAAGCTGCGCAAGCTGACGCTAAAAAGAAAAAAGAAGACGATGACGTTATCGACGCCGAGATAGAGTAATATACTCTATCTTTAAGTAAAGTTCCTAATCTTTAGGAACTTTATAACAATGCTTCCCTCAAATCTCTTGAAGCAACCACTCCATAATTTTTCCTCTTTTTTTCTGATTAAACTGCTTATCAAACTCTATTTTATCAATATGCATACTGTATATCTTTAAAAAGTCGTTAATGTTTTCAAAAAACAAATCTACTAATTTTGGGTCAAAATGTTTGCCTCGCATATCTTTGACGTAAGATAAAACTTCATCCGTGCTCCAACTATTTTTATAAGCGCGTTTAAACGACAAAGCGTCAAACACGTCCGCTATAGCGACAATCCGCCCATAAATATGAATGTCATCACCCTTAAGTTTGTTTGGATAACCACTTCCATCGTATTTTTCATGATGTTGCGACGCGACGATGTTTGCAACTTTAAAGAGAGGCAACGTAGAATTTTTAAGCA
>CALDOC010000432.1 GCA_937914675.1 uncultured Sulfurimonas sp. | reverse complement strand
GAAAAAGCGTTGGAAGGATAAAAAATGGCAAAACTAAACTTAGACAAATTCAAAGAAAACGCGCAAAAAATAATCCACGAAAAATCAACCCAAGGTCTTTTTTCCGATTCGCAGAAAAAGCTTATCGACTTAGAAGTGGAACTACTGACCGAGAACCCTTTTCGCATAAGACTCAACAACTCTCATATTGAAAAACTAAGCGAATCCATAGAACAGTTTGGGCAACTAGAACCCATCACGATAGCGCGACTTAAGAATGGATACGTCATCCTCAACGGTCACGCGAGAGTTGAAGCCATCAAACTCTTGGGGATAGAGAGCGTCCTTTGTCTATCCATCAATCTCGTTGATGATGATTCTGGATTTTATCCATATCTACTCAATCAAAATAGCGGTCTTGATGACTTTGAAGTGGATTGCTACATAGAAAAACTTCTCGCCGCAGATATTAAAGAGCGAACCATTGAAAAAAAATTGGGAGTCAATCTCAGTGACCATAAAAAGTACAACTTTGAATACATCCTATTTGATCTTTTGAAAAATAGTGAAATAATTGAATACTCCTACCTAAAAGAGGTTGGCAAAATTAGCGACGAACGACTCAGAGACGAGACGCTTGACCATATCGTTCAAAAACTGGTAAGCAAAGAAGAGATAGAGAATTATCTCAGTAAAGTAAGAGAGGTGAATCTCGGTTCAAAATTCGTTTTAAAAACCGATGGCGTCAGAATCAAAAAAAGCAGTTATAAAACAACGATAGATATTGATGAAAGGTATCTTGACTTTGAACACGCAAGAAAAGCGTACGACTTTATTGATGATATGAAAGACGTAGATAATTAAAAATTTAGCAATAATATTATCTAAAAAGAGTCAAAAAGTATGCCAGAGATATTAAATGTCCACTTACAAATTTGCACGACAACTTTCACAAAGTTGCTGTGCAAACTACTTATAAGTTATTGATTCTATTGAGCCGCTTGCGCTTCTTTACGAACCATATCCATGTCTAACGCTTGAACTTGTCCAAGAAGGTCGGCGATTGCTTCTTCTGGTAACGCGCCAGGTTGTTGAAAAACAACTATATTATCTCTTAAAATAAAGGTTGTTGGAATTGAACGAATTTGGAACTGTCCCGATAGGGCTTCTTCCGCTTCAGTATTTACTTTTCCAAATACAATATCTGGAAATTTCTCAGACGCTTTTTCAAATATAGGGCCAAAAGATTTGCACGGTCCGCACCAAGGCGCCCAAAAATCAATAATTACAATATCGTTATCATTGATAGTTTTTTCAAAATTTGCTTCAGTTAATTCTATAGTCGCCATGATATATCCTAGTATGTAAATTAAGACGTAATTGTAACATGTTGAGTACAGCTTTCCATTTAAAGACTCAAATTACCGCATTATTTTCATGTGATGGCTAGGAAGGACGCGAATAATTAAAACTAGCTAGATTTAAAAAATAGGCTTTTTCCTTGATGTGAGATTTAAGAAAAAAGCATTAAAATTACCGTATGAATAAATCAATCCAAATGGTGCTAGAGTACCATCAGACAACAAAACATTCACAACAAAGGTATGCTCGTTCGCTCGGGTACATGGACTGGGCGACGCAACCGAATCCCTTTAGAAACTATGAGGGCTCGCCAAAAATCAAGCTTCCTCTTTCACGAGACAACGCCACTCCTCCCTACTCTTTGCTAGACGAAGATTTACCATCGGCGCCTCTTCTTAAAGAGTCTCTCTCTCAACTTTTGGAGTACTCGATGGGGCTCGCCGCTTGGAAAGTCTCCGGAGACAGTTCATGGGCCGTTCGTTGCAACGCCTCTAGCGGAAACTTGCATCCCACGGAAAGTTTCGTGATTTTACCTCCCGTTTTGCAAGAGCAAAATGGCAAAAGCACCGTTTTTCACTATTCGCCAAAAGAGCATGAGCTTGAGCTCTTGGCGGAGTTTGACACCTCTTTTTGGCAAACTTTACAAAAGGGAAGTTTTATCGTTGGACTCTCGAGTATAGTTTGGAGAGAGGTTTGGAAGTATGGGGAGCGCGCTTTTCGCTATACCCAACTCGACGCGGGTCACGCTTGGCAATCATTCGTCATATCGGCGAAAATGCTTGGATGGAACGTGACGCGATTGGATGGCGTAACGCATGACGACATGAGCCTCCTCATGGGACTCAATCAAAAAAACAGGTTTTCCGAGTCCGAGGTCGCCGACATGCTTTTCGTCGT
>CALDOC010000431.1 GCA_937914675.1 uncultured Sulfurimonas sp. | reverse complement strand
TTGATTCATGTGGAGGTTAGCGGTTTAGTTTATGAAGTGTTCATATCGCTACAAACCTTCTCTTCCTTGCCAAAAGAAGAAGTGAAACTGTTTACCTCACAAATAATAAGAGAAGACGCTCAGTTGCTTTTCGGATTTTTAGACATGGGCGAAAAAAAGATGTTTGCCAGACTTATAAAAATTAGCGGAGTGGGACCAAAAGTCGCCATGGCCATCTGCTCTACGTACTCGCCAACGCAGTTCGCGAGCGTAATAAACAGCAAAGACATGAACGGAGTGAAAAAAGTGCCAGGAATTGGACCTAAAAGCGCGGGACGCATTTTAGTCGAACTTGCTGGATTTGACGAAGAGATGTTGTCTTCGGGGGAGGCTTCTTCATCTTCACTGGCTTTTAGCCAAGCTAGCGAAGCTCTTGAATCATTAGGGTTTAAAAAAGAGAACGTGCTCAAAGCGTTGAGCAGATGCAATGGTTTAGACACGGCCACTCTTGTAAAAGAAGCGTTGAGGCTATTATGAAAACCTATGGAAAAACGCTTTTTTTTAACTTAGACAATGGCGCGGGCATAATTATTACGTCGGATAGAAAAAAGATTAAGTTTAACGTTGAAGATTGGGATGATTTTGACATTATGCCAAGTATTGGTTTAGAAGTCGTTTTTGATTTGACCGATGGAAAAGCTCTCAACATTCTTTCCAAAGAGAGTGAAGAAACTTCAAAAGTGGACTTATCCGATAATGAAGTCGCAGTAGTGGCGGCAGAAGTAACGGTAGCAGCAAAAGAAGAAGAAGTCGTAGGCAAAGAAATTGTTGTTGAAGAAGTTGTTGAAGAAGTTGTTGAAGAAGAGAAAAATGATGAATCTCAAGAAGAACGAAAAGCTGAACATTTTGAATCGGAAGTGGATATTAATGTAATTGAGGACGCTGAAATTGATGAGTTTTTAAAGGCTGAAAGACCACACAGCATAACGAACACATTGAATTTGTCAACGGCGATATCAAATTATTTTGACATTATCAAACACAATATTGACACTAGAAGCAACTATAAAAAAGTGGATGGCAGACTTGACTATATTTTGGTAAGTCGTTTTCTATGGACAACGTACAATAATTTGACGGACATAGACATCAGAATAATAACTCCAAAGATAAAAACGTTAAAAGACGATTTACTTAAAATGGCTTACGTCTATGAAGACTTTATGAGAAAAACAAAATATCCAACGCTTGCGTATGAAGAAGTTTTCTTGTCTTGCCAAGCTGAATACTTAAAAATAAAAACAGGCGCGCAAAATATAATCGAAAAACTCAACAGGTTAAGACTCGATGAGAAATTTATCGGAGGAGTTCGCGAAGTAAAGAAAAAAGAGTTGGAAGAGGGTATAAATACGG
>CALDOC010000430.1 GCA_937914675.1 uncultured Sulfurimonas sp. | reverse complement strand
ATGATTTTCTAAAACAATTCTCTTTAACATTCTAATAAAAACGATGATAGAGCTAGACAAAAATATGTCAATAATGATAACGGTTCTTGGAAAAGGAATAAAGAGTGATGGCAAAGCGTAGTACGTCATGACAAAGATGGCATAGGCTATGGCATGAGCGTATAGAATCTTTTTTGCGTCGTTCAAGGAAAAAAATCTCCATGATATTTTGTATAAATTAAAAAATGTAAACAACAAGAGCTTTAAAGTGCTTAAGTAAATAAACACATAAATGAAATTATGCATGTATTCTTGTGGCACTGTAAAATTAAATCTTAAGTTATAGGCTAAAAAAAGAGTAAATAAAGAGACGATTATATCTATAAATATGAAAAACATCGTTCGATTAAAAGACGTGGGTCTAAACACTTTTTATAATCTCGCACACTCTTTTTACGTCATCTCTGTTCATGAGGGTTCCACTAGGAAGACATAAACCCCGTTTAAACAAATCCTCGCTAACGCCATTTAAAATGGCTTTGGCTCCCTCAAAAAGTTTTTGCCGATGCATAGGCTTCCATAATGGTCTACACTCACAATTCTCTTTAGACAACGCATCAATAAGCGTCGAAACTTCTTTTTCTGATTTTAACAATACGGTAGTCAACCAACGATTTCCCCTACTTCCTTCAAGCTCTGGCATAAATTCAAGCAAATCGTTGAGTTCTTCTTTATACCACTCAAATATCTCTCGTTTTTTATCGACTCTCTTTTGCAATACTTCCATCTGAGCCACGCCAATGGCGGCTAAAACGTTACTCATTCTATAGTTATACCCATACTCCGTATGTTCATAGTGCAAGCAGTCTTCTTTTGCCTGAGTTGAGTAAAACTTTGCCTTATCTATCCACTCTTTGTTTGCAGAGACTAACATCCCTCCACCGCTTGTCGTGAGTATTTTATTGCCATTAAAAGAGTATACGCCAAAATCTCCATACGTTCCACTCTGCTTCTCATGGTAAGACGCGCCCAGAGATTCAGCCGCGTCTTCTATGAGATAAACTCCATGAAACTTACAAATATCCGCTATTATTTTAATCTTGGCAACCTGTCCATATAGATGAGTGACTATCAAAGCTTTTGGTTTTTTTTCGCACTCGAGGAGATATTTGTTGAGAAGCTTTGGGTCAAGATTCCAACTCTCATAATCGCTATCTATGAAAACTGGATTCGCGTTTTGATAAAGAATAGGCGCGATTGAACCGATAAACGTAAAAGTGGACGCCAAAACGTCATCACCCTCTTTTACCCCTAAAACTCTCAGCGCCAAATGAATGGCGGCGGTTCCACTTGTCACCACCAAAGCGTTAGGCGATAGCGTGTATTGACAAATTGACTCTTCAAATTTCTGGACAAACGCTCCGAGTGGAGCGATATAGTTGCTTTGAAACACTTCGTTTATGTATTTTTGCTCATTTCCACTCATATGCGGTGGAGATAAGAAAAGTCTTTTATGCATGTTTTATCCTATCACTGTTTTTATTATATATTCTATATCTTTTCTAAATGAATAGTTTTTTACGTACAAAGAATTTATTTTTACTTTATCTGGCCAAATAACAGTGTCATTATAAAATTGAGCGTCTTCTTGATTTGCCAAAATGTCCTCTTCGTTTTTATACTTTAAACTCGCTGGCCCCGTGATTCCCGGTCTAACTGACAAGACAATTCTCTCTTCACCTTGAAGTCTGTCGGCGTATCCACTCACGTCGGGACGAGGTCCCACAAAACTCATTTTTCCGATAATAATATCTATTAATTGTGGT
>CALDOC010000429.1 GCA_937914675.1 uncultured Sulfurimonas sp. | reverse complement strand
TTCAAGAATCGCGTCAGCTTTAAGAGAGTTTACCGTGATTGGCTCAATCACTTCGACATGGGATATAAGAGGGTCTTGTGAAACTTCATACATGACTTTAGCTCGAGCTAAACCTTGGAAAAGCACTTTTACTCTACCATCGGGAAGAGCCACCTTTCTCATGATTGAGCCAATTACTCCGCTATCGTATAGCGAGTCAAAATTCCTTTGACCTTCGTGGGTGGGCTTTGTGGGGCATACAATGACTAAAGTATTGTCTTCAATCGCTCTAGTCGCCGCGTTTATATTACTCTCATCGCTCAAAAAGAGTGGTGAAATCATAAATGGGTATAAAAATAGCTCATCTTCCGCTATTACAGGTATGTTAGCTGGAAATTCTCCATAGTTGCTTAGTTTCATAAATTATTTTCCTATTTTGTTAAAGTATTGTTATCGTCTTCATGAACGGAGTTTCGTGAAACTACGCTCACCGTGTCTGGAATAATAAATCCATACCAACTAGCCGTTCCATCGCCCTCAAACCACTCTCTGTACCAAGGAGTGTTCGCTCTATCTATTTCATTCCATTTTATCCATGGTTGTGGTTTTATGTCTCTATAATACTGCGCGCTTTTTGGTTTGTCAACCCTGTCATACAAGCTAGCGATAGTTTCATTGAGCGCAGCCTCGGCCATGTGTAAATTTGTAGCCATCGTGTCCACGACGTTGTAGTACATGGAGTTTGGGTACTCAATCTTGAAATTTTCCGAAGAGATTATCGCCTCGTTTATAAGCGCTTGATCGCGTCTAGGATTAGGTAGGGACATGTATTTCGCTTTTATTTTCATAAATTCCGAAAACTCTCTCTCGTTCTCGTTCGCGTAACGACTGACGTATTCCGTCAAAAAATGCTCGCTTAAAAGATACTCTTCATAGTGCATATGCGCAATCGCCAGTATCATAGTGGCTTCTGGCAAAAGAGGAGAACCCGTATGTTCGCTTTGAAGCGAGGAGTAGTAGTTGTCGGCTTTGTCTATGTTGCCATTGGAAACCGACTCTATGATTTTGGCGTACCAGTAAACGGCCGGTTTGTTATACTCTTCAAGCTCCTTGGAACATCCAGAGAAAAAGAGAAATATACTGAGCGGCGCAAGTAGTAAGTTGATTTTTTTCGTCATAAAATATATTCCTAAAATTAATAATGTTGTTATTCTATCCAAAAGATATATAACACTCTTTAAACTAGGAACATTTTATGCTTAATAGTGATACAATAGTCACAATTCAAAAAAAGGTTTTAAAATGAAGTTCGATGTAAGTATGCCGCTTTTAGGCTTTGAAGATATAAAACAGGTTGAGTTACAAAAGATTGATGACATTTTTATGAAGATGCAATCTTGTGAAGATGAAAACATCGCATTTACTCTAGTGAATCCTTACGCTCTTAGAGAGTATGATTTTGAAGTTCCTCAAAACATTAAAGAGCTGCTAGAAATCACCGAAAATTCTAATTTGCTAATTTACAACATCTTTCTTTTGCAAACTCCTATGGAAAACTCGATGGTAAATTTTGTGGGACCATTGATTTTTAACACGGACGTCAAAAAAGTGGCGCAAATTATTTTGTCAGATTCCATAGAATATGGCGTAGCCGAAAGTATCGCTTCTTTTTTAAAGAACTAAAACTTGGAAGTGTGGCTTTCGCCTCACTCATCCATTTGAATTATCTTCTCCAGATTGTAGAAAAATCAAACTCTATGGCGCACTCGTTTACTTTAAACGTAAAACTTTCATTTTCAAAATCACCCTGCTTTACAAATCTGCCATCTTCAAGAAGTTTATACACTTTTGCGACTCTCTCTTGGGTGTTAACTAAAATATAGTACAAAACTCCCTCTTTTTGATAAATCTCAAATTTTATAGTTTCATCTCTTCGTGCAGTTGACGGGGAGAGAACTTCGAAGATAATCTCCGGAGTTTTATTCACTTTTTCATCTATCTCTTTGCAAATCAATAGCACGTCTGGTTTTAAAATGGTTTCATCTGATATTTGATAATCTATTTCATTTAAAACTAAACAATTTTTGCACTCTTGCACTTTATTTTTAAGTTCATGTATAATATTTGAACTCACAAACTGATGAGTAACCATAGGCGACGGACTCATGGAGTAAGCTTTTCCGAAAATCAACTCCCACTCTCCAGCCCAATTTTTATAATCTTCGACTGTGTAAAACTCTTGATAATCCAACGCTCCCATGACCGCCCCTTTGTTTAGAAATTTCATTTTATGATGATAGCGTAAATCATTACTATATTTTATTATTAAACTAAGTTTGTATGCATTACTGCGGAACCTCGAATTCATTCGAGGCTGAGTTATAAGATAAAACTTCCAATTGAAAAACATTTCCATGATTTGAATAAATCGTACTTAAAATCTACAC
>CALDOC010000428.1 GCA_937914675.1 uncultured Sulfurimonas sp. | reverse complement strand
TCGGAGGCATGGCGAATATAACTCTGCTCGAAGAGTCGTTAAAAGGCTGGGATAGTGGCTGTGGCAACGTCCTTTTGGATATGTGGATAAGTAAAACGAGAAGCAAAGCTTACGACAAAGACGGAGAGTTCGCTAGAAGCGGTACAATCAATCATGACCTGCTAGAAAGAATGCTGAGTGACGATTACTTTAAAAAACTCCCTCCAAAAAGCACGGGTCGAGAACATTTCAACGAGAGTTGGCTCGCAAACCACCTACCAATCTTCAACTCCATAAAAGATGAAGACGTACAAAGAACGCTGCTAGAGGTCACCGCTCAAAGCATAGCTTCCGACCTCAATCAAACACGGACAACAGAGACCATAATCTGCGGTGGTGGCTCTAAAAATATTTTTTTGACGCAAAGACTCGATGACTTATGCTCATGCGACGTCGTCGTGAGTGAAAAATATGGCGTAAATAGCGACTTTTTAGAAGCGATGGCGTTCGCTTGGTTGGCTTATAAGCGACTTCATGAGGAAGTAGTGAAACTAAGCTCGGTGACGGGCGCGAAAAAAGACTCTTTATTAGGTGGAATATATGGATAAAATAAAAGCTTGGTTAAGTACGACTCCCTACAAATTTTTTGACATGACGGTAGCTTCGGCAGACGCGAGTTTTAGAAAGTACTACCGCTTAGGGTGTGAACATGAGACGTTTTTGCTCATGGACTCCTCTTTGGAAAAAAATTCTCTCGCTCCTTTTATAGACATAACGAGCAGACTTTTAAAAGCCGGAGTTACCGCGCCTTACGTCTTGGAAGAGAATTTGGACGATGGTTATTTGATTATTGAAGATTTTGGAAACACGCATTACTTAAATGTTTTAGACGCCAAAAACTTCAAAGAACTCTACCTAAACGCCATAGACGAAATCATAAAAATGCAAAACGCGGACGCGACGAACCTACCAGTTTACGACAAAGCTTTTTTACATTTTGAGATGGATTTGATGAGCGAGTGGTATCTCCAAAAGAAGCTCAATCTCACACTCTCACAAACGCAAAAAAGTTTGATAGAGAACTCTTTAAACAAAATATCCGATGTTGTTCTCTCTCAACCTCAAAATGTTTTCGTTCATCGTGATTTCCACTCGCGTAACATCATGCTAACAAACAAAAAAGAGATAGGCGTCATTGACTATCAAGACGCCATGAATGGGGCGA
>CALDOC010000427.1 GCA_937914675.1 uncultured Sulfurimonas sp. | reverse complement strand
GAAAAACGTCTCCAATTGGCCTAGCGTGAAAAACTCGGTCATCATGAGGCTTTTGATGGAATCCTTAAACGCTTCGAAACGCAATGGAATAACGCCAGAACCGTATAAAAACGGCACTTTTTCAAAGAGCATATAGATGGCGAGTTGATTGGTCAGGGCCCCAGAGAGAGCGAAAAGACCCGTGTAGAGAAAGTATTGCGAGCCTTGCGGCGTTGCGAATGAAACGCCAACGAAGGCGAGGGCGATAGCGTTTGTTATAAAACTTTTATTTAAATTCAAGATTATTTCCTTTTGAAAGGGAGATTATATACTAAAAGTGTATTATTACGAAAATATATAGTTAATATAGGAAGTCTTATGAAACCAGAAACTTACGAACTTTTTAAGAGCGCGAATATTGAAACGATTATAGAGCGTATCGCTACGGAATTGGCGACGAGAAACGAGTCTCCTTTTTGGAGCGACAAGGTCGTTCCGTTTTCAACCGCCATTTTAAGCGTATTGATTCCCCTTAGGGACAAAGGCTCTCTTTTCGATCCTCAGGGAGCGTATCAAAGCTCTCTCACTCCGGAACTTTTTTTGGAATGGAGCGATTTTTTAAGCCTAAAAACCCTCGCGTTCACGATTCAAAAGTCAAACGTGGCGGGCGAGCTTTTGAGAACGAAATTGGACAAAGCGAAGACTCAAACGCACGAAAATATCGACCTCAAGCTATTGGGCGCTTATTTGAGCCGATACACCGTCAACCTCGAACATGAGGATCTCGATTTTCCAATAGCGAATTACAATCTGCATCAGGGAGTTAGCAACGTAATTAAATCACTTTTGTAATATAATCTCGCCATGATAAAATTAATAGAATACTTTATAGGCAACGCGAGACTCAACTACGCTCTTTTGCTATTTTTACTTTACTTGGGTTTTAACGCTTACGTCAATATTCCAAAAGAGATGGTTACAAAACAGCCTCCTATATGGTATATGTCTACTTATAGCCGTTTGGATAGCCCGGCTAGTTTACTAGAAAGGATATTCTATGT
>CALDOC010000426.1 GCA_937914675.1 uncultured Sulfurimonas sp. | reverse complement strand
AGTGGACAAGGCGTCAAGATCCGCGTTGAGGGATTGCCGTCATTCTTAGCCGAAAGTGACGCTTTTGTGACAAAAAACATTATCTCGTTTTAACGACTCCTCCTATAAACTACGCAAATAATTTGGAGATGACAATGATTGAAAAGATTTTGAAACGCGACGGAACGCATAGTGAATTTATGGCGTTTAAGATTGAGGACGCCATAAAAAAGGCTTTTAAAAGCGAGAACGTTCTTTACGATAGTTCGATATTTTTCAACGTCTTGGATAAACTCAAAACAAAAAGAGTCATAGCCGTCGAGGACGTTCAAGATTTAATCGAAAAAGAACTCTACAAAGCGAGATATTTCGAAGTCACTCGCTCTTTCATCGTTTATCGTCACACGCATAAAATGCAAAGAAGCGCCCTTTTGGAAGAGGACACGACTTACGTAAACTCGACCCAAACCATTGAAGAGTATATCAACGGAAGCGACTGGAGAATCAAAGCGAACTCGAACACGGGATACTCGAACGCGGGGCTCGTAAACAACACGGCGGGAAAAATCATCGCGAACTATTGGCTTGACAAAATCTACTCCAAAGAGGAAGGCTACGCTCATAGAAACGGGGACTATCACATCCACGATCTCGACTGTTTAACCGGTTACTGCGCCGGATGGAGCCTGAGAGTCCTTCTCGACGAAGGCTTTAACGGTGTGAGGGGGAGAGTCGAAAGCGACGCCCCAAAACACTTTCGCGAAGCGCTTGGGCAGATGGCGAACTTTTTGGGAATCCTTCAAAGCGAATGGGCCGGAGCGCAAGCTTTTTCGTCGTTCGACACGTATTTGGCTCCCTACGTTTTTAAGGACAAATTGTCATACCAAGATATAAAAAAAGCGATTAGAAGCTTTGTGTACAATCTTAACGTTCCCGCTCGTTGGGGACAATCGCCCTTTACAAACATCACCATAGATTGGACCGTGCCGGAGGATTTGAAGGAGCAGATACCGACTTGCAAGCAGGCTCACTTGCTAAAAGGCCTGCTTGATAGTTCGCTCTCGCAAATAGCGAAGGAGAGAGGTTGCGAAAAACTTGAAGAGATGAC
>CALDOC010000425.1 GCA_937914675.1 uncultured Sulfurimonas sp. | reverse complement strand
TTGTTTTATCTCTTTTTTCTCAAAAACTCCACGAAAAAGATTCTTTGGCAAGACGGCGTCCATCTTTAAGTTGTTGACTCCTGAAAAAAAGACGGGTACGTAAGAATCTTTTTTATAGAGTTGAGAGTGGTTTTCAAGGATGAAATTTAACGCGTTGTCGTCCGTGACGTAGATTAAGTCGGGCTTGGCGTCCGCATACTTCATTTTTAAGTAATTCGTAAAGTTAATTATATACGACGGAGTTAATTTGATTCTTTTTGTGTCTAAATATTCCGTATAGACCTCAAAAGTGTGATTGCCGGCGTTGAGAGCGGAGATGAAACCGTTGTGTTGAAGTTTTGTCCATTCGTACTCTTGGGAATAAGAGTGTATGATTAAAACTCTAATTTTATCCGACGCGGATAATGGAAATGAAAAGAAAAATAAGATTAAAATAAATTTTAAACCTTTCATACTCATACCAAGTTCCTTTTTTCCCCTTAGTATATAGTTTAAAGTCTAAAATGTCACTTATATGATAGAGTACGTTTTACATGGCGTTCGTCACTCCTTCAACCACTTTTGCGTCTTTATCGCGTAGTCGGCGAAAATCTTCTCTCCTCGGGCTTCGTCTTTGGCTTGAATGTAGAGGTTGAGGTGCTCGTTGTACTGGTCGGGTATCATTAAAATCCAGTCATCTTCGTCAATCCAAATTTTGACTCCGTCATTCGTAGAGACTTTCCTGTCTTTCGCGTCCTCAAGGAACATTCTCATCATTTTCCCTTTCATGGCCTGGGAACACTTCACTTTAAAAGAGTGGTAGTAAAAGCTTGGCAAAGAGGCGATTATCTCTGAGAGCTTCACTTGATAATACGACGTCAACTCTAAGATTTTGAGCGTCGCGTACATGGAGTCCCTATGCGCCGCGAATTCGGTGAAGCTGAAATTGCCCTCGCCACTGGCTATCAAGTCATATTTTTTCAACTGTTTCGCTTTGAAGCTGGAGTATCTTCCCCTGTCTATCTCGAGATGCCCAAAATGGGTTATGTCGCACGCCCACGTTGGCAGAAAAACTCTTTTTACGGCGTTGGTCGCCTTGGCGTCCATGTTTAAAAGGGTCAAGACGACGTCGAGCGCCGTTTGTTTTTCAAGAACGTCGCCCTTGTCGCAAACGATGTCCAAGCGTTGCTCGTCGGGATGGAGAATGAAGCCGGCGGTGAGGTTGAGCGCCTTGACCACGTCGCTTACGTCTTGCTCGGACTCTTTGAGCAGAGTTTTAAAGTTGCAAAGCCGCTGCTCGTTATGATGGGCGTTAAAGACGATGTCGTCGACTTCCATCTCCTCCAAAACGCTTGGAAATATTTCCGCCGTCTTGCCGTGCATCATGTCCACCGCCACGCGACATTTGTGGCAGTTGAAGGAGTTCGCCTGCAAAATCTCCCTTATGTCGCGTTTGTAGCGCAGGAGCTCCGTCTTGTTGTCGGACTCTAATATTTGACCTGTTTTCGCGTAATCCACTCGGCGAAACTGCTCTTTGAAAAAGGCCTTTTCAACTTTTTTTGCAATGTCGGCGCTGAGGTGCAGTCCCTCTTCGTTGTAAAAAGTGATGACCGTGCTGGTTGGATCGTCAATCTTTTGAGAAAAATGGACGCCCCCGGAGTACTCTTCATTTACGCAGAGGTTGTAGCGAGCCACCGACACCGACAAGTTTTTGTAGTCCACCACGTCCACCCCGGAGGAGAGCAATCCTCCCAAAAAGGAGCGTTTGAGCATGTTTGAGTTTTTAAAGGAGTCGCGCGAGACGACCACTTTTGAACCCATCGGAAGTTGCGCGCCAAACGCTTCGGCCAATTTCGTAGCCATTTCGCAGGATATTTCCACGTTTGACTTGCCTATCACGACACCGTTTTCAAAAATGGAATTTTTATATTTGTTTCCTAGAACCATGTTCGTACTCACGATGGACGCTTCCTCTATGCGTTTGTTTGGCCATATGGTCACGTCTTTTTCTATGTTCGTGAGTTGACCAATCTCGCAGCCTTCAGCCAAAATCATGCCGGCTTTGGCCGTGACGTTTTTGCCTATGAAGTTATTGTCGCAGATGACGCAGCCATCTAGAGTGACGTTGTGCTTGATGATCGCGTCGTTCCAAATCACGGTGTTGCGAAGTTTGCACTCCGCGCCAACGCTCACGTTGTCGCCTATGACCACGTTGTTTAGGGTCGTGTTTTCTCCTATGGAGACGTTTTTGCCCAAGACGACGGTGCCGAGAATCTGAACGCTTTTGTCAAGCGGAAGTTTCGTCAGGCTAAAAAGCTCGCCATCGGGATATTTCTTTTTTTTGCCCTCTATTTGGAGTTTGATTTTTTTGCGCGTAATGTCGTCGTACATGTCTCGATAACTCTCGGGATTGCCGACGTCTCGCCAATACCCTTTGGCGCTTCCGGCCATAATGTCTACTCCTTTACTCATCAAAAGGGGAAAAAGGTCTTTAGCGAAGTCAAAGTTTTCATTTTGGGGTATGTACTCGAGAATCTCCGGTTCCATCACGTATATGCCGGTGTTTATGGTGTCGCTAAACACCTCTCCCCAGCTTGGCTTTTCGAGAAATTTTTCAACCTTTCCATCTTTGTTGGCTATGACCACCCCAAACTCCAAAGGGTTTTCAACCGAGGTCAAGGTGATTGTAATCTTTGACTTTTTCTCCTTATGGTAATCAAAAATTTTCTGAAAATCAAAATCTGTGATCAAGTCGCCGCTGACGATGATGAAGTTTTCATCTCCGATTCGCTCTTGAGCGAGCTTGACGGCGCCCGCCGTGCCGTAGTCGTCATCGGGAATAATATAGCTGATTTTGATTCCAAAACGAGCTCCATCCTTGAAGTAATCTTGAATCACGTCGGGTTTGAAATAGAGGAGGACTATAAACTCTTTGACGCCCAAGTCTCTGAGAGCCATCATGGTGTGTTCCATCATGGGCTTGTTCAAGATTGGCAACATCGGTTTTGGGATGGAATTCGTAAGTGGTTGGATTCTTGTGCCAAAGCCACCCGCCATAACAACTGCTTTCATATATACTCCTTGCGTACTCTTGATTCGTTGGCGTCATTTTACTTAATGATTATGGAGGAATTATGGAGAGCGCTTCTTAGATTCTATTTTAATTGTGATATAATATTTCACCTCAACTTCATAAAGAGATACAGTGAATCAAAGTACGTTACATGAAATAGGAAACTATTTATATCAAATAATCAGTCACTCTGAACATCTCAAGAGTCTCCAGAGTTGTTCGGAAGTCTCTCTTTACGCAGAGAAGATACGCAAGAACGCGTACGCGATCGACTCCATCATGAGCGACTTCAGCGTCAAAAACCAAGATATTGTCATGCCTAGCGAGAGTATGAACTCCATTGATTTTGAGCGTTTTTCCGGCATGAAGGTCTTGATCGTTGACGACGTCGCTGAAAACATAAAGATAATGGAAAACATCTTTAAAACGTTCTCTTGCGAGATGGTTTCAGCCAACAGCGGAGAAGAAGCGATAAAGGTTTACAAAAACGGGTTTTTTCCCGAAATCGTCTGCATGGACATAGTCATGCCGGGAATGGACGGGGCGCAAACGACCATGGAACTCAAGTCTTTGGGCTCAAAAGCTTTTTTCATAGCGGTGAGCGCCCTCAAAAATCAGCCTAAGAGCGTCACGTCCGTTTTTGATTTTTGGCTGCCCAAGCCTTTCACCGTTGAGCATATCGTCGGAGCTTTGATTGGATGCAAATCCGCTTTCAAAGAGAAATCGGAGGAGGATTCGCCCTTCGCTCTGGAGCTCGACGAGGAGACGAAAGGTTTGATTTTGGAGCGCGCGAACAATGGAGCCTACACTTCGCTAAAGATGTTGATCGCGACTCTTCCAGAGACGAAATCAAAAGAATTTTTGAAAAAATCCCTTGAAAAAATGGACTTCGACGCCATGGTAAAATCCATAGTTTCTCCATAAAGTCACGCTATCCTTCGCGTTTAATAGTGAAATCTTAAAGAAGGGGCCCCTGTGAAAGTTATTTTACTAGAAGACGAATACCTGTTAAACGCCAACGTCAAAGAGTATCTCGAGCTCAAAGGGATGGTCGTCGAGTCTTATACGGACGGAGGGGAACTTCTCCAAACATGCAGTCTCGAAGCGGACATGGCGATTTTGGACATTCAAACTCCCGGAGCCACGGGATACGAAGTCCTTGAGTGGATTAAGCGGGTGAACCCTAAGACGCCCACCATCTTCATGTCGGCCTACACCGACATCCAAAGCATTAGAAAAGGGTACCAATTGGGGTGCGCGGACTACCTCAAAAAACCATTCAATCTCGAAGAGTTGTGGCTCAGAGCGCAACAACTGCTTGATGGCGCGAACAAGACGAAAATAGCGCTTGGCGATAGCCTGACGTTTGACGTGGAGGCTGAACAGCTTTACTCTCAAAGCGAGATCGTGAAGCTTACGAAAATACAGAGAAAGATTTTAAAATTGTTGATTGAAAATAGAAAGGTCACCATCACTTACTCTCTGCTCATAAGCGAAGTGTGGCATGATTTTTACATAAAAGAGAACACGATAGCTTCACACATAAGAGATTTGCGCAGACTTCTTCCCGAGGGGATGATTCAAAGCGTGCGCGCCGAGGGTTACCGCCTAAACGTCTAGTTTGAACGTGATTGAGAAGCCAAGCTCCTTCTTTCTTTCGCCACGTAAGCGTTCATGGTTTGTTCCGTTAGCTCTCGAAGTGGCGGCTTCAACTTTTTGTTTTCGTGACGTTAAAACGCTAGTGAATCTCGTTTTTGGCAATACAAACGGAGTCGTGCTTTAATCTCTCCAAAAAACTAGAGAACTTGCCCCCCGTTTGATTATGGGCGCCAATTTGAGATTCGCCCCCGTCGCAGAAGCAATAACCGCATGCCAACAAAGTCACCGCCACGTACAGCAACCCAACTTTTAAATAATCTCCTCTCATACTCCACTCCTTCTTTCTATTTGGAGCATTGTATGAAAAAAGTATGGAGAAAGTATGGAGAAAGTATGGAGAAAGTATGGAGAAAGTATGGAGGGCGAGTGGCCTCCCTTTTACGCGCTCTTTGGAAACTTGATCGTGAACGTCGTGGTATCGTCTTGGCTCTCGACGGAGATGGAGCTTTGGTTCACTTCTTCTATCATCCGTTTCGTCATGTAAAGACCTAGACCCGTGCCTTTGCCTTCTTCTTTGGTGGTGAAGTAGGGGTTGAAAATTTTACCGATAAGCTCTTTCGAAATTCCGCTGGCGTTGTCTTTGAAAATCAAAAATATGGCGTCGTCACTCTCTCGGGAGTAGATGTCTATCTTCTTATTTTTAGTTTTTTTGGACTCGTCAAAGGCGTCTCTGGAGTTGATTATGAGATTTAACAAAGAATGCTCTATGGCTCTGGAGTTGTGAAAAACGCTTAACTTTTCGTCAATGTCGACATTGACCTTGATGGATTTGCTTTTGCATTGCGCTTCGACGATTTCATAGGTTTTGTAAACGGAGTCGCTGAGAGAAAAGAGCGAGTTTTCTTCTTCTTTGTTGAAGTTCATAAAATCATCAATCGTCTGAGACATCTCTTGAGTCATGTTTTGGATAAACTTGGAGTTTCTGCTTATGTCGTCGCCGCTCACGTCGCCTCGCATGTTGAGAAGAGAGAGCTCTATCGCCGCGCCTGAAATCGCGTTGAGAGGCTGTCTCCACTGATGCACTATCATACTTATCATTTCGCCCATCTGCGCCAAGGTTGATTGTTGCAAGAGTATGGCGTCTTTTTTTCTGAGCTCTTCAAGCTGTTGAGAGACTTTGGCTTTTAAATCGACGTTGAGTTGTTCAATCTTTTTTCTCGCTTTTTCACTCTCAGTAACGTCGTTGATGGTTAACATCACATGGCTGTTTTGAGGGTCGCGTTCCTCAGCGGAGGCGGCGGCGTGCGCGTAAAACACCGAGCCGTCCCTCTTTATCATGCGCAAGTCGCACGTGAGTCCCAGATTTGTCTGAAACAACTTTTTAGCGCATAGATAATAAACGTCTTGATCTTCTTTGACGATAAACTTTATAATCGACTTGTTGATCAAATCATGGCGAGCGCAACCAAACAACGAAGCCAACGTGAAGTTGACTTCAAGTATCAATCCCTCTTTGCTCAGAGTGCAATAACCTATGGGAGCCATGTCGTAGAGGTCAAAGTAGCGTCTTTGGGACTCTTTGAGTTTGGCGCGAGAAAGGTGCAACTCCTCGTTTTGCATCTCGAGTTCAAGCTGGTGAGTCTGAAGCGTTTGAACCAACTCTTGAATGTCTTTGTGAGACATGTAGTCGGTGGGAGTTAGCAATTCGTTTGCAATGTCGTCATCTTTCATTTTCGCTTCTTTCATTTTCGCTTCTTTTTTCGTTCAAGTTAAATATTAAACAATATTGTGCCATAAAAAAAATTAACCAATGATTTTTAGAACGTCATTATTCTCCATAATTTCTCCATACTATTCATGTAAGATGGATTATTAAATAATTTGATGGAGATGACGCATGGTTGAAAAAATGATAAGGGTGTTAATCGTGGATGACTCACACACGACCAATCAGTTGCTTGCCCGATATATCGGAGCGGAGGGGGACATGGAGGTTGTCGGAATCGCGTTCAATGGGCTCGAAGCTATAGAAAAAGTGTCCCAACTAAAACCTGACATCGTGGTCATGGACGTGAGTATGCCCGTCATGAACGGCTTTGAGGCGACTAAAGAGATAATGCAAGAAAATCCCACCCCCATACTGCTCATTTCGTCCGTGTGGAACCTGACCGACATAAAAATCGCTTTGAAAGGGATGGGCATAGGCGCGCTCAGCGCGCTTGAGAAACCAAGAGGCGTGGGACATCCGGATTTTAGACGACAGATGGATGATTTGATTGAACACGTGAGACTGCTCTCTAAAATAAAGGCGATTCGCAGGTTTAAGGATACAAAGGAGATGGAAGTTCTTCAAAAGCTTGAATCGGCGGGCATAGACGAGAGGGCGTTTAAGCTCGTCGTCATAGGAGCTTCCACGGGAGGTCCGCCCGTGCTGAGCGAAATACTTGAAGAGTTGCCCTTGGATTACCCTTTGCCGATTTTGGTGGTTCAGCATATGTCAAAAGGTTTCATGGAGAATTTCGTCTCCTGGCTGAGAGTCCATTGCGTGCTCAACGTGAAAATCGCGGTTGACGGAGAGCTTCTCCAAGGTGGAAACGTTTATTTTGGAGAGGACTCTCATCATCTCACGATAGAAAATGGAAGAGTGAAGTTTCGCTCCGAGGAGCCTGGCGACGCGTTCGTTCCCTCCGCGTCCAAACTTTTTTCCTCCGCCGCGGGGTATCGTCCCAAAGAGACGGTGGCGATAATTCTCACGGGCATGGGCAAAGACGGAGCGAGCGAGATGAAGCTTTTAAATGAGAGGGGCGCCTTTACGATAGCGCAAAACGCGGAGAGTTCGGTGGTGTTTGGCATGGCTCAAGAGGCGATAAAGCTTGGAGGGGTGGACATCGTCCTTTCTCCAAAAGAGATAAAAGAAGTCCTCCATAAATATGTGTTTCCAAAAGCGAGAATCTGAAAATAGTAGAGAACATGAAGTGGCGCTTCTCCATAAACGCTCCATAAATTTACTATACAATCCGCTTAAATAAAATAATTTTTATAAAAAGGAGTGAAAATGAACGCCGTCGAAAGTTATAAACTGCTTATCTTTTCAAACGATGAGAATCATTACGCGTTTCATGTTGAAGAGATAGAAAGGGTGATGAGAATAGTGGACGTGACTCCGGTCGCCGACGCTCCCTTCTCTCTTTTGGGAGTTTTTAATCTTCATGGAAAGACGCTTCCCGTCATCTCTTTAAGAAGGCTGTTTTCTCTGAATGAAAAAAAGATTGGACTCGAAGACATTCTTCTTATCTCGAGTCTTGGCAAACGCTCCATAGCGCTTTTGGCGGACGCCGTGCTTGGCGTTTATGATTGTAAACGAGATGAGACGTCAAACGCCGAGGAGAGTTTTCTCGGACTTGTCCCAAAAGAGATAGCGCAATGGGGAGATACGTTGATTCCCGTAATAGATATGGAAAAGATGATCAACGCGGAGATTTTTAAGCATGTTTAAATCATCCCATCGCGAAGTTCCCGAGGAGTACAAAAAAAATTATTTTAAAGAAGTTGGCAAAAATTACGGGGTCGAAGAGAGAGGAGTCTCAAGTGCGAACGCTTAAAGAGATTCTCAAACAAAGAGCCAAAGAAGCGGCGAAAATTCTAGAAGACGACGCGCTTGAAGAGCTAGTCGACGTCATCCGCTTTAAAATCTCAAACGAGGTTTACGCGGTGCGAGACAAATACGTCCGTGAGGTCTACCCCTATTTGCAACCCACCAAAGTTCCATGCGCTCCCCCTTTCATACTTGGAATACTTAACGTGAGAGGGGCTTTCGTCTCCGTCGTTGATCTTGGCTTGATTTTGGGTCTTGAAAAAAGCGAGTTGAAAAAAGAGGGCTTCATCCTTCTTCTTTCAAATGAAACCATGGAGTTTGGGGTAATGGTGGACGAGATAGAGGGTGAGATGAAAATCCCAAAAAAAAGCGTGCAAGCCATACCCGAAGGGCTTAACGTCTTGACGAAGGATTTGATAGAGGGAGTTACCGTAGATGGTTTGATAATGCTTGATGGGAAAAGGCTTTTGGAAGATTCCAAAATTGTAGTGCGTGAAGAAGTTTAAAGGAAACGTGATGAAGATGAATTTGGGCGTAAAGATAAGTATGGGTTTCGTTTCATTGTTGGTAATTTCCGCCATTTTGGGAATCTTGGCCATTGTAAACATGTCGAGCGTAAAGAGCTCATTGATAGTTGTGGCGGAGGTGAACGCCGCGGAGCTCCTTATCATGAGTGAGGTAGAGCGCGACGCGCGCAACATGGCGGCGAACATCCGTTTCTACGCGTTGAGCGAAGATGAAAATTTTTTAATTGAAGGAAAAAAAGGGATAGCTCAAGTAAGAGCCACTCTTGACAAAGCTAAAAAACATGTGCAAAAGCATCCGACGTCTACCTTGGCGAAGACAGAGGTTGAAATGCTTAATTTGCTTTTGGAGTATGAGAAACTCGTAAATCTTACTCACTGATGTTACGATAACCAAACATACAGATTTTCTAAAATTGCTACAATTTCA
>CALDOC010000424.1 GCA_937914675.1 uncultured Sulfurimonas sp. | reverse complement strand
GTATTCGCAACGAGTGGTTACGGAAATCCATTTTTGCAAAAACTTGACATGAGAGGCTATGGCGTTGGCGACGGGTATCAAAATATCGTCGTAACCATCAACGGCAGAAAAATGAACAACGTTGATATGGTTCCGCAACTGCTTAGTTCCATCTCGCCATCGTCTATCAAAAAAATAGAGATTATTAAATCGAGTGGAATTGTCGTCGGTGGAGATGGCGCAAACGCTGGCGTTATTAACATCATAACAAGAGAAGGAAATGAGCAAGAAGTTTCTTTTTACATGGGAAGTTATGGTTTAGTCGATGGTTCCGTTTATATGGGACGTAAAGATGAAAACCTTACTGTTAGTTTTGCGGCTGAAACGCAGAAAAACGAGGGTACAAGATTTATTGACAACAATGGCAACAAAGATGAAAATCAACTTTTCACAGCTTCTTTAGAGTTAATATATACCGCAATCGAAGACTTAGCATTAAGCGTGAATTTTGCGACTACAAAAACAGACGTAACTTACGGTGGCACAATGACTCAAGACGAGTACAACTCCGATCCAACGCAACAAGGAACTTCGTTTGGATTTGGGAGCGCGTATTCCACTCAAGCGTTTGATTCAAAAGTTGCGGGAGTGGGATTTGCATATGACATAAATGATGAACTCTCTATAAAAGGACAAATTTCAGATGAGAAAAAAACATCGGATTACGCCATACCAGCTTATGGTTCAACTGGAACGTCGGATTATAAATACGTAAGTATGAACGCTTATGTAGAGTATCTAGCGCAGCGCGCTAGCGTAAAAGTGGGAGTGGATGGATTTTTCGCAGATTTGGATTATCAAAATAGTTCGAACGTGAATCTTAGTATGGCTAAAGATAACAAAGCGGCATACGTAATGTCCGAGTTTTATTTAGACGAGCTTACTTTTAAAGCTGGGTACAGATATGAAAATATGAAGTTTAGCGAGTCTAGCGGAGATAAAAAAAGTGAAAATCTTCATGGGGTGGAGTTAGGGGTAAATTACACTCTTAGCAAACATGATTCTCTCTACGCAAATTATTCACATGGGTATCAAACCGCTTCACTTGATAGATTGTTTAGTTACACAAATCCAGCGACGGGTTATATGGGTTACATTGAGCCATCACAGTCAAATAATTACTCGATAGGTTATAACAATATTCAAAAAAACAACAAGTTAAAAATCTCTGCGTATTATATTGATTTGAAAAATGAGATTTATTATTATTCAGACCCCTCGTATGTGAACTCTAAAAACACAAATATAGACAAATCACACAAGTATGGCTTAGACGTTTATGATAAATATATTGTATCAAGAGAGTTTAACGTCGCAGTAAACTATAATTACGTACAAGCCATCATAGATGAAGAAGTTCAAAATGGTGAGAATTATTCAAACAATGAATTACCAGGAGTGAGTAATCATAACGTTAAAGCTACGTTTTCATATTTGCCAAATGAATTTTTTACAATCGCTTTTACGCAACTCTACCGTTCGTCGGCTTACGCGGCGGAAGATTTTCATAATAACTTTAGCCAAACGCAAGAAGCGTATGCGTCTACCGATATCGCAGCAACGTACGCAAAAGATAATTGGGAAGTTTTCGCTAAAATAAACAATCTGTTTAACCAAAGCAATGGTTTATGGGTTAGAGACGACGCCGTATATCCAGTTAATTATACAACAACGGCTATGGCGGGATTTAAACTTAAATACTAAGAGGTTTATATGAAAATAGTTATAAGAAAATTTCTTTGGTATAAGTTCTTAAACTCTCTTTTTTTAGGACTAAGCATAGGGAGCATATTTACTCTCTATGCTCCTCTTAATCCCTCCATTTATAGCGTAGGAGGGGTTTTTCTCGCGTTTGGAATGCTCTTCGTCGCTAAACAATATAGTAAGATTTTAAACATAAACGCTTTTTATAAAATC
>CALDOC010000423.1 GCA_937914675.1 uncultured Sulfurimonas sp. | reverse complement strand
TTAAATTTTTGTAGTAAAAAATTATAACTTATCTGAAATTAGATTTCAACTTTTTAACTTCCTAAAAACTAAATTATCAGCTTGCATGCTAATCTGCAAGTGACTCTTCTGATAAACATATAGGTAATTATACAAGAGGAGGATCTAAGTAGCCACCCCACTAGAATTATTAAATAAAGAATATCCAAGATTATTTTCTCCAGTAAAAAATAAAATTTTAAGTCTGCTTGATGGCAAAAAAAACATTACAAAAGTCAATGCAAAAGAAAGAGTGAGATTGGAAAATCTCTTGAAAGGAAATTGTTTTTTGAACAATATTAATCCTGTTGATAAAACTGGTAATTTACTGCCATTTCATAAAATTACTGCAAAAATCTCAAAAGATATTAATGCTCTGCAAAAACTTGTGGACGAAGATATTAGGAGCTTATTTAACAATTAAATAGAGCGCTGTTATTGCTCCCTTCTTACTAAAAAGAGAGAGATAAAATAAATCAATTATTTTTATCTCTCTCTTCTAATTTTATTACATCAAGTATATACAATTTATTCTTCTCATCTCAAATTATTTTTTTAGAAACTCTTGAACATATATAGTGAATTAATCATCTCTATATTTCATAGATCTATTTATTGCATTAAGCATATAAGTAGATTAAAAAAACTCTTCTCTTCTTCCATTAAAATATTTCTATCGGTTTGAAAATCTACTCGAAAAAATTTATAGGCATGAGATATTTTTTTTCTTTGAAAACAAGCAAAGAATTCATATTATACGTATCACTTCAAAACATAAAACATTATTTCTTAAAATGATGGGTATATTACTATAATATCTATAGGGAATTTTCAACTTTTATAAATCACTCATTTTTACTGATGAAGCGACATGCGTTTTTGAGCTCTTATTTTAGATAAGTATGGAATTTTTTTATCATGAGTTAGGATAAAAAATAGATGTAACAGCGATTAAAAAAAATCCTTGTTTTCTGAAAATCTAGCCAAAAGAATAATTAACTTTTAAATATTTTTTGAAGTAAAAAGTACAAAAAAGATATGATTTTTATTTGCATATTATGGAAATAACGTTCCCGTTTTATATAGGTTATGGCTTATTTTTTCCCTCATTTTTTATTTATAAGCAAGTAAAATAGGGGTTCTTTGTGATTTTTGTTGAATTTACAAGAAAAAAAGTTCCAAAGACGTTCAAAGTTTTTTTACAAGATTTTCTAAAATATTCGCTTAAAAAACATCTGGAGTTCATGATGAAAAGTAGAAGTTTTTTCACAGATTTGCGATATTTTTTTGAAGTGACATAAAAGGAAAAATAGCGAAAAACACTCTAAAAGTGAATTCGTTTTTGAAAGAATAAAGCAGAAATAAGACAGATTTTTTATTTTAAGTCTTAACTAAAAATGGATCGTTAATTTGAAAAATGGCAATTATTTTATTTTTGAACTTTTAGATTTTTTTTCTTTAAAAAGCATAAATTTATTGATTTTTTTAGATCATGTTTCTTATAAAAAATAACTCATTTTTTTACTAAATTCTTTTAAAAAACATCAGTTCTTAAGTCACTAGAGAGGATTCTTCCCGTATACTTAAACTATAAAAGAAGAGAGATTTATAAAAAATAGCTACTTTTTTATATGCATTCTAACATAAAAAATAGGGAGGTTTAGCAGAAACTACAGTCTATTTATTTTACTATTCATGGCTAACGCCAATAGTACTACATTCACATTTTAAAGGTTTTTTTATGGCTGTCATGGGATTTCTACGAGAACAAAACACACAAAAAATTGTTGAACAAGCGTCATTAATTGTTCCCAAAAACTTTACTCATTCATACGTAGTTGGGCAAACTGGTTGTGGAAAAACTACTAGTTTCATATATCGAAACCTTGACGACCGCATCAAAAATGGGCATGCAATTTGGCTCTATGCTTATAAAGAAAAAGAAAAACGTAGCGTTATGTATTTTGCAAACAAATATAAAAGACTAGGTGATGTGATTGAACTTGGGGTCCCCTGGGGAGTCTCTTGTAATTTAATTAAATACTTCAATGATAAAGAGCTGAAATCATTCGTAGTCTCGCTTATGAGTATGAACGATGCGAATGATTACTGGAGTGTGAGCGGATCAAATTTAATTAGCGCAATAAATAAAGCTATCAAGGCTTATCAGAATATTATTGAAGAAGCAGAAAAACTCAATACTAAAAAAAGTTTTTTAAATGTAGTTCTGACATTTAATCTTCCAACAGGGCTCACATTTTCTGTAATGGCTGATATTTGTAAGAGCACGGCGAGCATTGCGTCTTTTCTAAATAAAGTGCAGAAGTTATCTAAGCGGTATGAAACGTACGTAAATAGCAAAGTCACTGATTGGTCGGAGAGGCATGGTGACACAGTTGTTAAAAACAAGTTTTTGGATCTTATGACTTCAGTTCTGTTTTTCAAAAACGTTGTTGAGAATGAGCTTAAATCATTAGAGGTCTTTAAAGATTCTCTTGAAGAGAGTAATCGCTCAACATCTTTTCAAACTTTAATTTTAGCGATGAGCACCACGTTTTCATCTGTAGCTGAAAATAAATCATTTAATGATGCAGACGGTACCGATTTGTCAGATGCACTGAATAATGGAAAGATAATCGTAGTGAATTCACAAGAGATAAGCAATGTAATTTTGAGCACATTGACGGGTAGTCTTTTGGGAGAATTGTCTAAGCGAGTTGGACAAACTAATATTAAACCTATTTCTATTTTTGTTGATGAGGCCCAACGCGTTCTGACTCCCGACACCGACTTGCATACGGACGTTTTACGTGAAGCAAATGTTGAGCTTTTTTTAGCATTTCAGAATAATTCTCTTATGATAAATGCTATTGGCAAGAGTAAGTTTGCAGCCTTAATTCAAAACTTATCGACCAGTTTTCACTTTAAAAATGCTGGTGATTATGATGATCTTGAAACTTCAAAATTAGATGTATTTGAATACTATGTAAATAATGTAGATAAAATTCACAAAGCTTCAGGAATTTTTCTGGATTCACAAAAGATCTTTGATATTGAACTGGAATATTTGAGACTCAATAATATTTACGAGCAGCTCAATATTGATGAGCAAGACAGAGATAAAGTTATTGAATTTAACCCCTACCTGTTCCAACAAGGCAAGATAAATTTAAAATCCAAAAATGGTGAGATTAAAACAATCAAACTGAGAGACAAAAACAGAGAACTTGAATCGATTACAGCTATGGACATGCTGATAGCGCGTCATAAAATATCACTTGCATATAGGAAAAATGAGCAACATCATAATATGAGTAAAGGTCAATCAGGTCTTCCTAATTTGGTTGGTCAAGCACTTGATGATTTGAATGAATTTATGGGAACGGAGGACTAAGTCATGTCTAAAAAATTAAATATAAAACTGGATGGATGTTTCATAAGCACGAGAGTAATTAACGATAGAGCCATTAAAGATTCTGTATACCGTAATATAAAAGTTGTCGAGAGTTTGGACACTCAAAACATTCATCAAAGAGTTATTAAAATAATGAAAATTAAAAATATTAGGCATAGCAAATATTATGACTATGAAGTTTTCTTCAAGCTATTAAAAGAGGCTACCGCCGTTGTGATTGGAGTTCAAAATTCTAATGATGAGTTTAACACTATTTAAATTTGGAGATAAGAATGAAGTTGATTACAAAAGAGTTAGAGAAAATAATACCTGAGTTTTACAGTAGTGAAGATGTTGCGCTTGAAGAGAAGATCGTATACGCCAAATTCTTTTTGCCTGACGCAGATTGGACTTGGTTCGTCTTGGAATATGACAAAAAAAGCAACTCCATATTTGCGCTGGTGGATGGCTTGGATAGAGAACTCGGTTACGCAAGCATTGAAGAGTTGGAGCAGGTTAGAGGACGCATGGGATTGCATGTGGAAAGAGATATCTATTTTAAGCCAGTTAGATACGGAGATTTGAATATATGAAAAAGTATGAAGATTTGGATGAATCAATTAAACTGGAGTTGGAGGAAGTTGTCAAGAGTGATTTATATGGATTAAATCCAGAAACGCTCTATATGAATATCTTTCATTCAAAGGGAGTGATAAGTGCGCTTGCAGAGATTTTTGAAGTTAGAGCTTCTCTAGTGAGAAAGATTAAAAACTCTATATAGCGCTATTTACTAGACTTGAAACATATGGAGATATTCTATACGCCATGGAAATTGGAA
>CALDOC010000422.1 GCA_937914675.1 uncultured Sulfurimonas sp. | reverse complement strand
GATGATTGGGATAAAGTTATAACAAATATCAAAAAACTCAAAGAGGCTAAAACGCGACTTAAAAGCGATATTACAATCGGCTCTCAGTTTGTGCTTATTCCTGAGAACAAAGAGTATGCTTTAGAACATGGTCAGAGACTTAAAGAGTTAGGTGTTGATTATTTTAGTGTGAAACATTTTTATGACCATTCTCATAATGAATTTGAAGTAAAAGAGACAATTTCCCAAGAGTTTATAGATGACCTTGATGCAAAAGCACAAAAGCTAAATAGCGATGATTTTACATTTTTGGTAAGAAGTACAAAAAATTTAACTTCGCAAAGAAGATATACAAAATGTTACGGATTGGAATTTCTACTCTTTATAGATGAAAATGGCGACGTATATAGTTGTTTTTCTCATCAGTATGATAAAAAAACGATTATGGGAAATATATTTGAAAGTTCGTTTAAAGAGATATGGGAGTCTGCGCAAAAACAAGAGAGTTTAAATCATATCAACGACTGTATAGAAAAAAACAATTGCCAACCAAATTGTAGACATCATCAGATTAACAACTATCTCTGGGAATTAAAAAACCCATCCATAGAACATGTGAATTTTATATAAGGACTTTTGTGAAAAAAATTACTACAAATATTAGAAAAAATATTTTACATATTGCAAATTTGGCTCTCTCTCCTCATATCGGTTCGGCCTTAAGCTGTAGTGATATTTTAGCTACTTTGTATTTTGACGTACTGCGTTTAGAAGAGTATGAAAACAGAGATCTGTTTCTTCTCTCAAAAGCTCACTCTGCTATGGCTTTGTATGCAACCCTCCATGAGAAAGGTCTGCTAAGCAAAGAAGATATGGAAGGTTATTATCAAAATGGCGGAACATTGCCTGCACATACAGATAGACTTACAAATCCGTATATAGAGATAAGTGCGGGGAGTTTGGGACATGGCTTGCCAATAGCTACAGGTATGGCTCATGCGCTAAAACTGCAAAATAGCGGACGAAACGTTTACGTTCTTATGGGCGATGGAGAATCGCAAGAGGGGAGCGTATGGGAAGCCGCTATGCTTGCTCCACAGTTAAAGTTGGACAACCTCACAGTTTTTATAGACCGCAATGATTTACAAGGCTACGGCAGGGCGTCGGAACTTTTGTCTTATGAGCCAATAGATAAAAAGTTTGAAGCTTTTAACTGGGAAGTTTTAAGGATAGATGGACATAACCACGAGGCTATTAAAGAAGCGGTAGAGACTCCAACCGATAAGCCAAAGATGATTATTTGCGATACGACAAAGGGTAAGGGAGTGAGCTTTATGGAAGATGAATTGATTTGGCACTATTATCTGGTGACTGATGAGGTCAAAGCAAAAGCGCTCAAAGAACTTGAGGAATCATTAGATGAGAAATAGCGTAGCGAATGAAATAAAAAAAGTAGCCAAGCAAGATAGCTCTCTGTTTGTAATAGCGGGTGACGCGGGATTAGGCGTTTGGGATGATTTTAAAGAGAGTAAGCAGTTTATCAACCCCGGAGTAAATGAACAACTAGATATTGGTTTTGGAGCAGGGCTCTCTTTGATGGGACATAAAGTTATCTACTATAACATCGCGCCTTTTGTCATAATGCGACCTTACGAGTTTGTCCGCAATGACGTCTGCTACCAAGAATTGCCAATGATTTTAATAGGTACGGGGAGTGGGATTACTTACGCTCCAGCGGGAGTTACGCACTATGTAGTTGAAGATATAACTTTGGCGTCTACCATGCCTAATCTTGATATATTTTCTCCTGCCGATCCCGTAGAAGCGGTAGAGTGTTTTAAGTACGCTTATAAGAGTAAAAGACCGAGCTATATAAGAATCGCTAAAAATGGCGAAGAGGTGATTCATAAAGATAAGATAGACGTAACAAAGCCTATATTTATACATAAATCCGACTCTAAAAACATCTTGATTTTACATGGTTCTATAGTAGATGAAGTATCCAAAATACTTAAAATCGTAGATATTAACATCGTAAGCGTTCCCATGCTAACCGCTGACTTTGATTGGGCTGCGTTTCTTGAACCATTTGAAGCTGTATTTACGCTTGAAGAGCATTTTATCAATGGTGGTTTTGGAACGATGCTACGAGACAGGGTAGAGAAAAAAATCCATAAATTCGGACTAAAAAATGAGTATATTCACAAGATAGGAAATAGAGATTATCTTCGAGAATATTATGAAATAGACGGTAAAAGCGTTGGCGAAAAAATTAATAAAATGAGTAAATAATGGGTCAACTTTTAAATATAGTTACTAAATTACATACTGCTACTTCAAGAGATTACGTCGCAAGAATGATTGATGATAAGATAAACTGTATGGTAAAATCAAAAGAGTATGGTTATGATTACTGGGATGGCGATAGAAAGTATGGCTATGGCGGTTACAAATATGATGGACGCCATAAAGCCGTAGCTCTTGATTTGATTCAAGAGTATAACTTACAAGATGGATGTAAAATCCTTGACGTAGGGTGTGGGAAAGCTTTTTTACTTTATGAACTCCAACAACTCCTTCCAAACGCGACTATAGTTGGTTTTGACGCGTCTCAATATGCACTTGATAATGCAAAAGAAGAAATTAAAGAGCAATTGTTTAAGCATAAGGCTCAAGATATTTACCCATTTGACGATAATGAATTTGACTTAGTTATCTCTTTTACAACTCTACACAACCTTAAAATCTATGATTTGAAAGTGGGTGTCCAAGAGATTCAAAGAGTTGGAAAAAACAAGTTTATTATGGTGGAAGCTTATAGAAACGAAGCCGAACTTTTTAACTTAGAGTGTTGGGCTTTAACTTGTGAGAGTTTTTTTGGACCTGATGAATGGATATGGATGTATAAAGAGTGGGGCTATGACGGCGACTATGAATTTATATATTTTGAATAAGGAAAAATAATGTCTAACAAATACTCAAATTTAAAGATTTTTCATTATCAAGACAAACTAGATAGTCTGCCTCAAGAGAGTGAAGTTATCAAACCTCCTTTGCATATTCGCATAAAACCGACAAACGTTTGTAATCATAACTGTTGGTATTGCGCCTATAAAGTAGATAACCTTCAACTTGGTCAAGATATGGTTGAGAGAGATTTTATCCCTGAAGATAAGATGATGGAAATATTAGATGATTGTAAAGAAATGGGTGTTAAGGCTATCACTTTTAGTGGTGGTGGAGAACCTTTTACTTACAGGTTTTTTCTTCAAACGATTAAGAAGTTAGTTGCAAATGACATGGCGTTTGCGAGTCTCACAAATGGAAGTAAACTCAAAGGCGAAGTAGCGGAACTATTTGCCAAAAACGCGACATGGTTACGAGTCTCTATGGATGGCTGGGATGATGAGAGTTATGCAAAAGCGCGAGACGTGAAAGTTGGCGAGTTTAGTAAGATAACAGACAACATGAGAGCTTTTACAAAGATAGAAAATAGAAAATGCAACTTGGGAGTGAGTTTTATCGTAGATAAGACAAACTATACAAAAATATATGAGTTTTCTAGTTTGATGAAAAGCATAGGCGTCGATAGCATAAAAATATCTCCATGCGTTGTTGAAAATGATGGAGCGCTAAACAATAACTACCATAAGCCATTTTATGAAGAAGCAAAAAGCTTGTCTCAAAAAGTAAAAGAAGAGTTAGAAGATGATAGTTTTGAAGTATTTGACAGTTATCATCTTTTAGAAGAGACTTTTGAAAAAGAGTACCATTGGTGTCCATACTCGCAAATATTACCCGTAATTGGAGCGGATTTAAACATCTATCCATGTCAAGACAAGGCTTATAACCTAGACAATGGTTTAATAGGAAGCATAAAAGAGCAGAGCTTTAAAGAGTTTTGGATGGATGACAAGAACAAGTTTTTCAAAGTAGACCCATCTAAACACTGCAACAATCACTGCGTGGCCGATAGTAAAAATAAAATGATTTTAGACTACTTAGACGTTGAACATTTAGGGTTTGTGTAGATGAATCAAAAGTATGTGTTAGTTACTGGTTCAAGCAGAGGATTAGGTCTTGAAATTGCTAAAGGTCTTTCTTATTCTGGATATAATATTATACTTACTGGACGTGACAAGAAGAGTTTAGCGTTGGCCCTTCAAAAATTAAATCCAAAATTAGAGCATATAGTTTTAAAAATAGATTTGAGTAAAAAAAATTTTCTTCAAAAAATAGTTAAGAAGGTGAGAGACTTAAAAGTATTTGGTCTCGTGCATAACTATGGGATAAATATCCCCAATGATTCTCATCCAATAGACATAGAAATCCTCAACAAAAGTATATATAATAATTTTACAGTCTCTTTAAAAATCAATGAGTACTTTTTAAAGCAAGAGAGTTTAAAAAAAATTTTATATATTGGTTCAAGCGCTTCTTTACACGCTAAAGCGTCTCCCTCTTACGTTATCAGCAAGGGGATAATTAACTCTTACGTTAAAAATGTTTCACAAGAATATATAAATAAGGGCATTTTAATATGTGCGGTACTCCCCGGTATTTTGGCTCATGAAGGTAGTTCGTGGGATATAAAAAAGAAGCTAGAGTTAAAAAAATATAATGTGACAAAAAAGAAACAACCACTTCACAGGTTTGCTCAACCCACAGATATATCACCTTATATCGTGGACATAATGAATCAAAAAAGTTTAATGCTTACAGGTTCTATTTTAAAACTTGATGCAAATGAGTACTAAATATAATGTATAAATGGAATATATAATGACTTCAACAAAAGAGACGCAGTATAATGACTTACTAGATGATAATCAACTTAATGGTGAAGTTAAGTTAGGTTTAACATCTGGACATACTTATAGACACGACCCAAGAAGATTGACCTTTTTACTCTCTCGATATAAATTCGTATCTAAAATGCTTGATGGATATGCAAATGTTTTGGAAGTAGGGTGTGGAGATGGTTTTGGAGGTACTTTGGTTGCTGATACGGTTGAACATTTAGTAGGAATGGATTTTGATCCTTTGTTCATAGAAAATGCGACTAACTTACGAACAGAATCAGATAATAGAAGTTTTATAGTTCACGATATTTTAGAAGCCCCTTTAAAAAATAGATTTGACGCTGCATACAGTTTAGACGTTTTAGAACATATTTCTAAAGAAGAAGAGAGTCTTTTTATGGAAAATATTTTAGGTTCTTTAGATGATAATGGAACTTTAATTATTGGTATGCCAAGTTTGGAGAGTCAAGATTATGCTTCTATACAAAGTAAAATAGGTCACATAAATTGTAAATCAGGGGATGAGCTAAAAACTTTTTGTAAGAATTATTTTCATAACGTATTTATTTTTAGTATGAATGATGAGGTTGTACATACTGGGTTTACACCTATGGCGCATTACTTGTTAGCTCTGTGTACAAATCCGACAAAGGGTTAAGATTGCTATGAATGAATATCTTAGTTTTTATGAAAAGTATAAAATTTCGCCAGTAGTTCAGAATATAGATGATTTTACTGCGCATAGGAAAAGAAGGACAAATCTTTATAGAATGATAGGCGTTCCTTCTATTTTATTTAAGGATAAAAATATCTTGGAAATAGGTCCAGGTGGTGGTTATAACACACTTGTAACATATACGTATAATCCTAAAACATACACTTTAATAGAGCCGAATTCGACAGGTTTTAATGAACTAAAAGATAACTTGAAAGATTTGAATAAGGGAAATATATATTTTCATAACTGTATGCTTGAAGATTTTAAAACAGAGCGGAAGTATGATGTGATTATGTGTGAAGGTCTTATCCCTGGTTTGAACAATAAAAAAGAATTTATTCAAAACATACAGAAATTACTTAATGAAAATGGAATCATTATCATTACTAGTGCAGATGAAATTTCAGTTTTTTATGAGTTAATACGAAAGTATATGGCGAATGTATTGAGTCAAAATATTGAAAATATTAATGAGAGGGTGGCTATTCTTGTTAAAGCGTTTAGCTCTCATCTAGATACTTTAGATGGAATGAGTAGAAGTTATTCAGATTGGTGTTTGGATAACCTTGTAGGAGAGTCGTTACTTGAGCATACTTTTTCTATGTTTGACGCAATAACGTTGTTTGAAGATGATTTTTATTTTCTAGGTTCTTCCCCTGATATATTTACAAACTATACATGGTATAAAGAAATGGCAACTCAGAGCGTGAACTATAATTCTCCATACAAAGAACAGTTTTTAAAGAAGTGGCATACATTGATTGATTACAGATACATAGATAATGGTAGGGATAGTTCTCAAAATTTAGAGCTCTCAAAATTATGTAAGACATTTATAAATGCGATTAAAAAAGAAGAAACAAACTCCGTAGTTAATATCTTAACTGCTATTAAAACTAACTTACAATTAGACGTCAACGATGAAATTCTAAAGAGTATAGAAGAGGTAATAGATATAGTCAATAGTGGTATAACTGTAGATAAGGTTTATAAGATGAAATATTTTAATAAAGCGTTTGGACGGGGTCAATCTTATCTTAGTTTTTCAAAAGTTGAACAGATATGAAAAAAGTATTTGTAAATGGTGATTTTAACGTTCTGCATCCTGGACATATTCGTTTACTGAAATTTGCTAAAGAGAGTGGTGATTACCTTGTCGTTGGGGTGAATTGTGACGCTATTAGTAGTAAAAGCGTATCTGAAGACATTCGTCTAGAGTCGATTCAAGCAACAAGTTACGTAGACGAATCATTTATACTAAGAACAAGCGCATTGGAGTACATTAAAGAGAACAAACCCGACATAGTTGTAAAAGGGAAAGAGCATGAGCTTAAAGAAAATGTCGAGCTTGACGTCGTAAGGTCTTATGGTGGACAACTTATCTTTAGTTCTGGAGAGATTGGATTTTCATCTATGGACTTACTGCGACGAGAATTTCTCTCTTTAAGCAACAATGTAAATCATAATACAAAGTACACTAAACGCCATGATATTGAGCTAGAGAGCTTAAAACGGATTATTGAAAAGTTTCATGATTTAAAAGTTCTCGTAGTTGGAGACACGATAGTGGATGAGTACATAACTTGCGAACCGCTTGGTATGAGTCAAGAAGACCCTACCATCGTTGTCTCGCCATTGGCTACAAACAAGTTTATAGGCGGCGCTGCCATTGTCGCTTCTCACGCTAGAACTTTAGGCGCGGACGTTAAGTTTATTTCAGTGGTGGGCGATGATGAAAATAATCACTATGTTCAAGAAGGTTTGAGTGCTTTAAACATAGAAACATCATTATTTTACGATACAACGCGACCTACAACGCTTAAACAAAGATTTCGTGCAAGCAATAAAACCTTGCTTAGAGTAAATCATGTTAAACAACACTCTGTTTCAAAAGATATAGAGAATGAAATTCTTAGCAACGTAAGAGAGTGCATAGACGAGATGGATTTAATCATATTTTCCGACTTTAGTTATGGAGTGTTAACGGATAATATTATTGAGGGAATCGTAGCGCTAGGCGAGCAAAAAAATATTTTTATGGCTGCTGATTCGCAAAGTTCATCTCAAAATGGAGATATTACAAAGTTTAAAGGTATGGATCTTGTAACTCCAACGGAGAGAGAAATACGCCTCTCTTTAAATGACTTTAGTTCTGGACTGGTGATCTTGTCGGAAAAACTATCCGCTAAGTCATCTCCAAAATATATCTTCACCACTTTAGGCGCTGAAGGACTGATGATTTATAACAGCGTCGAAGATAAACTTTTAACTGACAACGTAGAAGCGTTAGGCAGTATAATAAAAGACGTAAGCGGGGCAGGCGATTCCTTACTAACGTCAAGCTCTATGGCACTTGCAGTAGGGGCTGATATTTGGCAGAGTGCTTATATTGGCTCTTTGTGTGCAGCTATTCAAGTGAGTAGGGTGGGAAATATTCCCATTACAAAAAAAGAAATTTTGGATGAGTTAGACTAATGAAAGCACTTCTACTTAGTGCTGGAGTAGGTTCGCGTTTGCGACCTGTGACGGATTATATACCTAAATGTTTAGTTCCCATCAATGGAAAAGTGCTCTTAGAATACTGGCTAGAGAACTTGACAAACGCAGGCATAAGTGAGTTTATAATCAACACACACTATATGTATGAAGCAGTCGAAG
>CALDOC010000421.1 GCA_937914675.1 uncultured Sulfurimonas sp. | reverse complement strand
GCGTTGTTAAAATCTTCATAGAAACCCCAAAAGAGAGGGAATTTCTGAAAAAATTCTACGGGATTTAAGCTCTTTGGTCCTTTAGCTTAAGTGAAAAAAACAAGGCGACAAACAAGATGAAAACGGTAACGCCGTAAAGCGTCTCGTAATTGAAAAAATGTAAGATCGTTCCGCCGAGTATGGAGAAGAAGAGTCCAAAAGAGACTATGTTTATTTGCAACGCCATGTAAACCGGTCTTTTCTCCGGCGGCGCCAAAATCAAGATGAGATTTCCAGAAGCTATTCGGTTGCCGTCAAGCGCCGCTCCTACGAGAAAAAACACCAACGCGTAGTGATAAAGCGACGAACTAAAAAACGCTATGACAATGGCGCTGATTTGAAGAGTAATCGCTATGTTGGCGGTCAATCTGTTGCGCCCTCTACCGCTTAGCGCTCCCCATAAAAAGTTGCTCAGCATCGCGCCCACCATCTGCGTCGTAATCAAACTACCGATGGCGACTCCGTCAAGATGTATTTTCGTTTGGGCGTCCAAAACTATGAAAGGCAGTGAAACGAGATATCCGTAAGCCAAAAGAAACGTAGTGAGCTGAATTTGTAAATCTTTGTCCGATTTTAAAGTGTTCCAAGAGTTGCGCAAAAACTTTTTAAACGATTTTTCTCTTTGCGCGACCTCTTTTTTTATCGGTTCGTCGATCGTTCCAAAGGCGAGATATCCCAACCCCATAATGAACGAACTTATCACAAACAGATATCCAAAACTGTAGGGCGCTTCGAACGACTCCAAAATGACGGCGGCCAAAGCTCCGCTCATCAGCCCGCCAAACGCGCTGAAAAATTGTCGATACGCCATGGTTTTTCCGCGAAACTTATGGGAAAAAATCTTGGCGACAATGTCTTTGAAGTATATCGCCCCAAAACCCGCGCTAAAGGAAAACACGAAAAGGCCAAGTCCAATCGAAGCCAGCGTTAGGTTGGGATGATCCTCTCCAAAAACGATAATGGCGACGCCGATAAAAAACCACGAAGCGAATCTGACGAAAAAAACGCGACGCATGTAGGGCATCATAAGCTGATAGCTTTGCGCTTGAAACGCGGCGAAGAGTTGCACGACTATGGCTCCCCCGCGAAGCAACGCGGCGAAAAATCCAACCAACATGGAACTGCCGCCAAAATGGTTTACGATAAGCGGCAAAATCGTCGACGGTTCGGCGATTGTCGTCCCAACC
>CALDOC010000420.1 GCA_937914675.1 uncultured Sulfurimonas sp. | reverse complement strand
ATAACTTTTTTAACTTCTCTTTATGTTTGCTCATATAGACTCCTAGTTTCGTATGTGTAACAATTTTGATTCTTTTCTATGTTTAAATCTCAAGATGGCTATATTGTCAAAATTTTTTAAAAACTCAAGATTGCGTTGATTCGCCCAAATGAGAATCTCCCCATTCTTTTTACGCATCCATTGATTTCCTTAATATTGAAATTGTCCACAGTCATTCTATAACTACTTGCATTAAAAATATCTTATGAGAATCTACCAAAAGAGAGCGGGACTAAATGCCTCACAGGCGATAAATATACTCTCAGTGTGTAAATCACTTTTTATAGCTTGCGTTGTTTTATTGCGCTTTTATCAAATATTGTATTTAGTTTTGTTACTATTATATATGATTTTTTCATACTAGATAGTACTTTAGTTGGTTTTTTCAGCTAAGGTTCTGATATAAATGATAATCGTTATGTAACAAAAAAATATAAGAGGTTTTATGAATTTATTTTTTATATCGGTGCTGTTTGAGTTCATATTTGCAATATCCATTTTTGCAAATACCAATTCTTTAGAAAAAGTTTCTCTCCAATTGAATTGGAAACATCAATTTGAATTTGCTGGTTATTACATGGCAAAAGAGAAAGGCTTTTACAAAGACGAAGGGCTTAACGTAAATATTTTAGAGTACGACAACGCTGTGGAACTCAGCAAAAGCGTTACGCAAAACAAACATGCGTTTGCCATAGGTTATTCCGGTTCCGTTCTTGACGCCATCAACGCAAACGACATAGTGCTTTTAAGCGCAGTGTCTCAATCCTCTCCTTACGTATTGGTTAGCTTGAAGTCTTCAGGAATCAAATCCATAAAAGATTTTAAAAATAAACGAATCATGATCGACTCGGAATCAAAACAAAGCACGGCCTTTATCTCAATGTTGCGCTCTAACGGAGTTTCATTTGAAGATATGACTATCTTTGAGCCAACGTTTAAAGTCGAAAGCTTGATAAATGGAGAGATAGACATCGCCGCTTGGTATCTTTCTAATGAACTCTACTTGTTGGACAAAAAAGGAATTGAGTACGATATTTGGAACCCAAAAGATTATGGATTCGACTTTTACAACGATTTATTGTTTACGTCAAAAAGAGAGCTTCAAGAGAGTCCAAAATTAGTCGAAAGTTTTAGAAGCGCTTCTTTAAAAGGTTGGGAATACGCTTTTAATCATATAGATGAAACGGTAGAGGTGATATTTAAAAAATACAATACTCAAAACAAATCTGAAGGCGCCTTGCTATACGAAGCAAGAATACTTAAAAAATTGACCTACTCAACCGATAAAAAACTTGGAGTTATAGAAAAAGATAAAATCCAAAGACTGCTTGATATATACAATATTCTAGGTTTATATAAAAATAACGGCAATTTGGACGAGTTGATTTACAAAACGTCCAATAAGTTTTCTTTAACGCATAAAGAAAGCGAATATCTACAAAAGAAAAAAGTCATAAAAATTTGCGTAGACCCAAACTGGATGCCTTTGGACTCAATTAACGAAAATGGTCAACATGTAGGCATGGCGGCCGACATACTAAAAAAGATTAAAACAAAAAGCGCCATAGAGTTTGAATTGGTCTCTACGGACGAGTGGACAAAAAGCATTGAGTTCGCTCAGCAAAGAAAATGTGATATTTTTCCAATGGCTATGGAGACTCCGAGCCGTAAAAGCTATATGGACTTTACCATCCCTTACGTTTCATTTCCAATGGTCATTGCAACTAAGAGCAGTGAACTTTTTATTGACAATATAGAAGCAATGAATGGAAAAAAAGTTTCTTTGGTTAAAGGTTACGCTTTTGTCGAGTTATTAAAAGTGAAACATCCCCTCATAAAAATTGTTGAAGTCGACAATCTCATGCAAGGAATTGAATTTGTAAGAGAGGGAAAAGTCGATGGACATCTTGAGCCATTAATCAGCCTCGCATATACGCTACGTGAAGAGGGAATAACGGATGTGAAAATTGCTGGAAAGTTTGATGATTTATGGTCGTTAAGCATTGCAACGAGGAGTGATGAGCCAATACTTAAAACGATTATGCAAAAAGCTTTGGATAACCTTGAAGATGAAGAAATTCAAGATATATACAACAAGTGGCTGGCCGTTAAGTTTGAAGAGAGAATTGATTACTCGCCGGTTTATGAAATGCTTGGCGTTTTGGTATTGCTTGCGTCGTTTGGCGTGTGGAGATATTATGAATTACATAAAATAAATAGGGTTGTCAAGAGCCAGAATGAAGAACTGAGTAAAGCGTATAAACAATATACATGGCTTACAGAGAATATGGATGACGTTGTATGGGTTATGGATGTAAATGGTGGCTTTATTTACATCAGTCCCTCGGTTAAAAAGCTTCGTGGTTTTACTGTCGAAGAGATTATTCGCCAACCTTTTGAAGAACTTATATGTGAAAGTTCAAGGGAGGGCGTTGTCAACGCCATGGGTGCCGCCATTGAGACGGTAAAGCGCGGTGAAGTCCCACAGATGAAAATTTTACGCGTTGAGCAGCCTTGTAAAGACGGCTCCAGCGTATGGACAGAGGTTAATTCTCGTTTGGTCGTTGACGCGACAACGGGCGAGATGCGTTTTATTGGTTTAACAAGAGATATTACAAAAAATATCACTTATGAAAAAGAGCTTGAGAGAATCGCCACCATAGACCAATTGACCAATATATTTAATCGTCGCAAAATTAATGAAACGCTTCAAGTGAATAAAGAGTTAGCGGATCGCTATGGGACATCCTTTGGAATCGTCATGTTAGATATTGACCACTTCAAAAAGGTCAACGATATTCATGGACACCATGTCGGAGATATAACCCTACAAACATTTGCGTCCATTATGATAGAGCATTCTAGAAAAAGTGATATTGTGGGAAGATGGGGAGGAGAGGAGTTTTTAGTTATCATTCCGCATGCAAGCGAAGAATCACTCATGAGCTTTGCAGAACATTTAAGAATCAAAATAGAGAGTCGCTATTTTGAAACTGTTGCGCATGTCACTACGAGTTTGGGGGCTACTCTTTACAATCCAATGGAATCTTATGATGAAACTGTCGCTAGAGCGGACAAAGCGCTCTACGTCTCTAAAGAGAGTGGAAGAAATCGCGTAAGCTTTTTATAATTCGCTTGTTTGAAAGCGATAATCAAAAAGTGATTTAATCTATATAATAATTTGTTTAGATA
>CALDOC010000419.1 GCA_937914675.1 uncultured Sulfurimonas sp. | reverse complement strand
ATGCGATACCTCGTTATTGTATTTAATTTTATAATTTTGAAGAACCATTATATCATTGAAAAGTAGAATTCTGTGTGAATTGTTGAGTAAATTATAGGCGTTAATTTTTCCTTTGTTCTATCTTGTTGAAAAATTTAATCGGTTAATCTATAGCCTAATTTTTTGATACTAACAATCTTCTCTTTGCCAATATGTTTTCTAAGATTTTTAACGTACGTGCGAAGGGAACTCTCGCTTGGCGTTTCATCATATCGCCAAAGCGCCGCTTGGATTGTTTCATGTGTGAGAGTTTCATTTTTATGTTGCAAAAAAAGTTTTAGAAGCAAGGCCTCTTTGGAACTAAGCGCGACTTCTTTTGTTTCTACGAAGAGCTTGTTTGAGTTTGTGTCGTACTTTATCGATTCGTTTATGCTTATTTGAGAATTAGTTTCATGAAAAAAGCCTCTTTTTAAAATAGTTTCAATTCTAAAAAGAAGTTCTTTAAGCAAAAATGGTTTTCTAACGTAATCGTCGCAACCGCTATTGTAACCGTCTTCCAGCGAATCGATAGAGTTGAGAGAGGTTATGTAAATCGCGGGAGTGGTTACTCCGTCCTTGCGTTTTTGCTTTAAGAGTTCAAAGCCATTGAGCGATGGGACGTTTACGTCTAGTAAAAAAAGGTCAAAGAGTTGTTCGTAAATCAGCTCGGAGGCTTCTTCTCCATCGTAGACGGGAGTCACTTCAAAGTTGTTCTCTTCTAAAAAATCAACTATCGTTTCGTTGAGGGTCAAGTCGTCTTCAAGCAAGAGAATCTTAGCCTTCATGTTGTCTTACTTGAGTTTTAAAACGTTTTTTTCGTACTTCGCTTTTTCATCGCTTGTCATTGAGGGGATTCTAGTTTTTAGTTCTTGTTTAAATTTACTCTCGTCGCTCTTTTTTACGTATCCCATGATGGCGATTAACTCTTGCGTGCTCATTTCACTAAAGTTTTCCCCAGCGTATAAGAGACCTGTAAAAATTAACGTTAAAAAAAATGTTTTGATTGTTAGCATCATGTGTTTCTCTTTTTTGTCTTAATGTTTGGATTATACACTAATATTGTAGATGAATTGCGTAGCTCTCGTCAAGATGGGTTTTGTTGAATTTATATCCGTAAGTGAGTCGAGCGGCGTAACCACTCTCATGAGCCTCGTCATTGATACGATCATCGATAGAATTGGAAAAAACAGAGGTAAAGAGGTTGATTCTAAGATATGGTTCATAAAAATAAGGCGTATCTTGTTCCGCATAGAGCGCTAACGGCTTGAGTAAAATCACTACTACTGGTTAGAAACGTAAATCCATCTCGCTCCGTAGTGGCGTATGGCTCTATTAACGGCCAACTATTTGAGTTAAGGTCGGAAAAATCTAAATTTAACGCTCCTTGCATATTGCCTTCTTGAAGCGCTTCATTA
>CALDOC010000418.1 GCA_937914675.1 uncultured Sulfurimonas sp. | reverse complement strand
AAGAAACATTAACTAAAGCGTATAAATTTTCAAACTCGTGGACGGGAACCGTCATCATCGTTCTTTTCGTCATCTTTTTCATAGCGCAAGCGTTTAGAATTCCTAGTGGAAGCATGAAAGACTCTCTTTTGATTGGCGATCATCTGTTTGCTAAAAAATTCGCTTATGGCGTATCCATGCCTCACATTCCATTTTTAGAAATGTCCATCATGCCGTGGAGTGATGAACTTCGTTTGATTGACGGCGACACGCCTTCTCGCGGCGACATAGTAATCTTTAGGTACCCGGGGAATGTTAAACAGCACTTCGTCAAACGATGCGTTGGACTTCCGGGCGATGAACTTTTCGTAAATGAGAAGAACCTTTATCTGCACCACCATGAGGGAAACGAATGGATAAAAGAAAATTTTAAAGATTATGAAATTGTAGTGGTTGATGATAAATTATGGGTCAAAAATCCATATTCTAAAGAGCATCCAGGAATTCATCATGATGACAAAATCGTAAACAATGGCAACTACCCAGAGCCTCTCTTTTATTTTAATCCCATTAAAGTTGAAGAGAAAAATTACTTCATGATGGGCGACAACCGCGACCACTCGAACGATAGCCGTTTTTGGGGTTCCGTTCCTTATGACAACATAGAAGGAACTCCTTGGTTCATCTACTTCTCCGTAGATGAAAACTGGGAAATACGATGGGATAGGATGGGTAAAACTCCAACAGATTTGGAACAGTCTCCTTTCCTCGACAAAGCTAGAGAAGAGAGAATAAGAACAGATAAAGATTACCATGGAATCTCTTGACATACTCAAAATAGTCGCCGCCGTTTTAGCGCTAGCGGTCGCTATCATAGGTCATGAGATTATGCATGGCTGGGTGGCGTATAAATATGGCGACATGACGGCAAGAAACGCCGGTCGCCTTACCATAAATCCTCTCTCTCATATAGATTTGGTGGGGACCATCATAGTTCCCGCTAGCATGTACTTTTTGCCTATGCTTTTTGGAGCGGATAGTGGATTTTTGTTTGGTTGGGCGAAACCCGTTCCCATCAACGTCTCAAAAGTGATACAAAGAGGTGGCTACAATGCCGCTATGCAAGTCGATTTGGCTGGCATAGTGTACAACTTCACTTTAGCCGCTTTCGCTTCCATCGCCGTAGCTTCAATGGCTCAACCGACGACGGCGGATAGTTTGGTCTACGTATTCGCTTATCTATTCGTATTTCAACTTCTTGTCATCAACGTTGTTTTGGGAGTCTTCAATCTCCTGCCAGTTCCACAATTTGACGGCGCTCACTTTTTAACGCACTTGGCTTTAAAATACAAAATTAACGCCGTAGCCGAGTTTTTTTATAAAAATGAAAGGTATGGAATGATTATCGTCTTGATTGTAATCATGACTCCTCTTAAAGAGTATTTACTATTTTTACCAGTTAGAACCATACTAAACTTATTATTATCATAAAGGAATAAAATGAAATTTTACATAGGCACCGATCATGCGGGAATTGATTTAAAAGATTATACCGTTGAGCTTTTAATAGAAAAAGGTCATGAGGTGATCGACTTAGGTCCATTTGACAAAGATCGAGTGGATTATCCAGATTACGCTCATAAAGTGGCTTTATCAATTTTAGAAGACAGTTCGGCGCAGGGCGTACTTATCTGTGGTTCCGGCATTGGCATGAGTATGGCGGCAAATCGTCATGAAGGCGTTCGCGCGGCTCTGTGTCATGACGCTTATACGGCAACGGTGGCGCGTGGACATAATGACGCCAATATTTTATGTTTTGGTGAACGAATAGTTGGCAAGGGCGTAGCGGAATCTATACTCGACGCATGGTTGGCTGGAAGCTTTGATGGTGGACGCCATATAGGCAGAGTAGCGAAAATAGAGGGATAAGTCTTGTTTTGGCAATGGTCGCTTTTGACGATGCTTTCTATAGTGTCTATATATCTTTTTGTAAAAATGTACTACTTTAAAAGTATTACAAACAAAGAGCAAAGAAGCAATGATTTGATGAAAATGACTCTCAAGGAAGCTGAAATACTTATACGCA
>CALDOC010000417.1 GCA_937914675.1 uncultured Sulfurimonas sp. | reverse complement strand
AAGAAACATTAACTAAAGCGTATAAATTTTCAAACTCGTGGACGGGAACCGTCATTATCGTTCTTTTTGTCATCTTTTTTATAGCGCAAGCGTTTAGAATTCCAAGTGGAAGCATGAAAGATTCGCTTTTGATTGGCGATCATCTCTTCGCCAAAAAGTTCGCTTACGGCGTATCCATGCCTCACATTCCTTTTTTGGAAATGTCAATCATGCCTTGGAGTGACGAACTGCGTCTGATCGACGGCGACACGCCTTCTCGCGGAGACATAGTGATTTTTAGATACCCTGGGAACGTTAAACAGCATTTCGTCAAACGATGCGTCGGACTTCCCGGTGATGAACTCTTTATAAGTGAAAAGAATCTTTACCTGCATCACCATGAGGGTGACGAGTGGATAAAAAAGAATTTCAAAGATTATGAAATCGTGGTGGTTGAAGACAGACTATGGGTTAAAAACCCCTACTCAAAAGAGCATCCCGGAATCCACCATGACGACAAAATCGTAAACAATGGCGCCTACCCCGAGCCTCTGTTTTATTTTAACCCAATTAAAGTTGAAGAGGATCATTACTTCATGATGGGCGACAATCGCGACCACTCGAACGACAGCCGCTTTTGGGGTTCCGTTCCTTATGACAACATAGAGGGGACTCCTTGGTTCATCTACTTTTCCGTAGATGAAAACTGGGAAATAAGATGGGATAGAATGGGCAAAACGCCAACGGATTTGGAACAATCGCCTTTCCTGGACAAAGCTAGGGAAGAGAGAATAAGAACGGACAAAGATTACCATGGAATCTCTTGACATACTCAAAATAGTTGCCGCCGTTTTAGCGCTGGCCGTAGCTATCATAGGTCATGAAATAATGCATGGTTGGGTGGCTTACAAATATGGCGACATGACGGCGAAGAACGCCGGGCGTCTTACCGTAAACCCCCTTTCTCATGTGGATTTGGTTGGAACGATCATCGTTCCGGCGAGCATGTATTTTTTGCCTATGCTCTTTGGAGCCGACAGCGGATTTTTGTTTGGCTGGGCGAAGCCCGTTCCCATTAACGTCTCAAAAGTGATACAAAGAGGTGGCTATAACGCGGCTATGCAAGTTGATTTGGCCGGCATTGTGTACAACTTTACTTTAGCCGCTTTCGCTTCCATCATCGTAGCTTCAATGGCTCAACCGACGACGGCGGATAGTTTGCTCTACGTGTTCGCTTATCTATTTGTGTTTCAACTTCTTGTCATCAACGTCGTGTTGGGAGTTTTTAATCTCCTTCCAGTGCCACAATTTGACGGCGCTCACTTTTTGGCGCACTTGGCTTTGAAATACAAAGTTAACGCGGTAGCCGAGTTTTTTTATAAATATGAGAGGTATGGCATGATTATCGTTCTAATCGTAATCATGACGCCACTTAAAGAGTATTTACTATTCTTACCAGTTAGAACCATACTAAACTTATTGTTATCATAAAGGAAAAAAATGAAATTTTACATAGGCACCGATCATGCGGGAATTGATTTAAAAGACTATACGGTTGAGCTTTTAATAGAAAAAGGTCATGAAGTAATCGACTTGGGTCCATTTGACAAAGAGCGAGTGGATTATCCCGATTACGCTCACAAGGTGGCTTTATCGGTTTTAGAAGATAGTTCGGCTCAAGGCATACTTATCTGTGGCTCGGGCATCGGCATGAGCATGGCGGCGAATCGCCATGAAGGCGTTCGCGCGGCTCTGTGTCATGACGCTTACACGGCAACGGTGGCTCGTGGACACAACGACGCGAACGTTTTATGTTTTGGCGAACGAGTAGTTGGCAAAGGCGTAGCGGAATCCATACTCGACGCATGGTTGGCTGGAAGCTTTGATGGTGGACGCCACATTGGCAGAGTAGCGAAAATAGAGGGATAAGTCTTGTTTTGGCAATGGTCTCTTTTGACGATACTTTCCATAGTGTCGATATATCTTTTTGTAAAAATGTATTACTTTAAAAGCATTACCAACAAAGAGCAGAGAAGCAATGATTTGATGAAAATGACTCTCAAGGAAGCTGAAATACTTATACGCA
>CALDOC010000416.1 GCA_937914675.1 uncultured Sulfurimonas sp. | reverse complement strand
TGGAGTTTGCGATAGATCAAGCGTTAAAAATATATTCAGGCGGTTTAGGTTTTTTAGCAGGTTCGCATATGCGTAGCGCTTATGATTTAAAACAAAACGTCATTGGCGTTGGGGTGTTATGGAGTTTTGGCTATTATGACCAAGAGAGACATGAGGATAGAAGCCTTCAACCTCGTTACACTAGAAAATTCTATTATTTTTTAGAAGAGTTACCTAACAAAATTATCGTTAAGATTAGCGGTAAAGACGTAGTGGTCAAAGCGTTTTTTCTTAGCCCGGAAACCTTTGGTACCGCTCCTATGATTTTTCTCTCAACCGATACGGATGAAAATGATTATCTCTCTCGCACGATCACTCATAAACTGTATGATGGAAATCAAAAAACGCGCATCGCGCAAGAGATAGTTTTGGGCATTGGCGGAACAAAAGTTCTAGAGTCCATTGGCCAAAAAATAGATATTTACCACATGAATGAAGGCCACGCGCTTCCTCTCGTTTATGAACTCCATAATCGTTTTGCAGATATGCAAGAGTTAAGAAATCACGTCGTTTTTACGACGCACACTCCAGAAGCCGCCGGCAACGAAGTGCATGACATCAACTTTTTGCATGAAATGGGCTTTTTTAACGGCATAGACCTTAAAACGGTTCGAACGCTGACCGGTTACGAAAATGACAACAGTTTCAGTCTGACCGTCGGAGCCTTGAGAGCCGCGAAACGCGCCAACGCGGTTTCAAAAATTCATGGAGTCGTTTCAAATGAGATGTGGGCGAACGTGGAGAACAAGTGCGAAATCATTTCAATAACCAACGCCCAAAACAAGAAGTTTTGGACGGATAAAACTCTCATTAGAGCCTTAGACGAACATGAAGACTATGAGCTCATGGCTAGAAAAAAACACCTTAAAAAAATTCTCTTTGACGAAGTCGCCGATCAAACTGGAAAGATGTTCGATCCCGAAGTTTTCACTATTGTTTGGGCCCGAAGATTTGCCGAGTATAAAAGACCGGGCTTGTTGAAGCATGACTTTGAAAGATTTTTAAGGCTAATAGAGAACGTAGACATGCCGGTTCAAATCATATGGGCGGGCAAGCCTTATCCAACCGACTTTGGCGCCATCGCGATATTTAACGAATTGATTCATATTGGTCAGACATACGCGAACATCGCCGTTCTCGTTGGTTATGAGTTGTCGTTGTCCAAACTCCTAAAACAAGGTAGCGACCTTTGGCTCAACACTCCAAGAATCACAAGAGAGGCGAGTGGAACAAGCGGTATGACAGCGAGCATGAACGGTTCCATACATTTTTCCATAAACGACGGATGGCATCCGGAGTTTGCCAAAGATGAAAAAAACGCTTTTACAATTCCAGAGGTTGATTATAAATTGAGCAATTCAGAACAAGATAAGATAGACAACAAAAACATGATGGATATTTTAGAAACAACGATACTTCCGATTTATTATAAAAATCCAAATAAATGGGTAAAATTAATGAAAAACGCAATGTCTGACATAGAACATGAATTTGATTCCGCAAGAATGGTAGATTCATATTATAATTTAATGTTTAATTACAAGGTTTAAAAACATGACGTCAAATATACGAGAAATGAATAAAGTAAAAAGCCTTAAGGACATTGACGTTGAGGGAAAACGAGTTCTTATTCGCGTTGATTTTAACGTGCCTGTGGACGCTCACAACAATATTTCAGATGACAGACGCATTCGTTCAGCGCTTCCCACCATCAATTACTGTATAGATCATAACGCTTGTTCCATCACGCTTGTATCGCATTTTGGCGATCCAAAATCTGGATATGAAGAGCAATATTCACTCAAGCACGTTCGTAAGCGTTTAGAAAGACTTTTAAACAAAAAAGTTGAATTTATAGAAGATTTTGAAAGTTCAAAGGACGAGATATCCGCTTGTTCGCTTGAGAGAGTTTTTTTGCTTGAAAACATACGCTTTCACAAAGGTGAAAAAAAGAATGACCCTGAACTTAGTGAAAAGCTAGCTTCAATATGTGACGTTTACGTAAACGACGCGTTTGGAACTTCTCATCGCGAACATGCTTCAACGTTTGGAATCACTAAATTTGTTGAGACAAAAGTAGCTGGTTTTTTAATGATGAAAGAGATAGAAGCGTTTTCAAAAGCTCTTGAAGAGCCTGTGCGACCTATCGCTTTGGTTATAGGTGGAGCGAAAATTTCATCAAAAATCACTTTGTTAGAGTCTGTTTTGCAAAAAGTGGATAAGTTGATAATTGGTGGCGCTATGAGCAACACGTTTTTAAAAGCTTTGGGTTACGACATGATGGGTTCTTTGTATGAAGAAGAGTATGTTGAGACGGCGTTAAAAGTCATGCGAGAAGCTAGAGAAAATGGCGTGAAAATTTATCTGCCTGTCGACGTAGTGATTACAGATTCAGTAGAAAAGCCCATTGACGTTAAAGTTGTTCCAGCTCAAGATATTTTAGAAGGTTTTATGGCGGTAGACATTGGACCCGCGACAGTTAAACTCTTTAGTGAAGCCATAGAATTATCAAATACGATTATTTGGAATGGACCTATGGGAATTTATGAAATAGACAAATTTT
>CALDOC010000415.1 GCA_937914675.1 uncultured Sulfurimonas sp. | reverse complement strand
GGCTTTGAGCATGCCAAAATTTACAATTTTAGATATTTTACTCGGTTTGGTTCCTCTAAAAATAGCGACTGGACTTTTAGAAGATTTAAAATTGTCAAACGCGACCTCCGCAAAAGAGATGAACGTGAAACTCTCCAAAAAAATAGCGAACGCCATGCTCAACTGGCGCTTTGAAGTAAACGACACGCATGGCTTTCGTCATGCCGAAGTGAGCGGCGGCGGAGTTGACACTAAAGAAATCGACCCAAAAACAATGCAATCTTTAAAACGCGACAATTTGTATTTTTGTGGAGAGGTTTTGGACGTAGTCGGACGCCGTGGTGGCTACAACTTCGCCTTCGCTTGGGCTAGTGGATATTTGACCGCCAAAAGCGTAACGTCATAATTCAAAGATATTGTTTAGTTATAATATCTTTATGCTTCAAAATTTTCTTACGCTACTATTTTTATCATTATCTCTCTACGCGAAAAGCGCAAACGTCACGCTAGCGCTTCCATGGAAACACCAGTTTCAATTTGCTGGTTATTACATGGCGCAAGAGAAAGGTTTTTATCAAACGTCCCATTTAAACGTCACCATCAAAGAGTTTGATTTAAAAGATGAAAACGCGAAAGACGTGGCGTCTGGAAAGTATGAATTTGGAGTGGGACACTCTTCTCTTATTTTAGACAAACTCAACAACTATCCAGACATTAAATTTTTAGCCGCGATTCATCAATCATCCCCTCTTATTTTGCTCTCAAGAAAACGCGACGATATTAAAAGCATTGAAGACATAAGTGGAAAAACAGTCATGATGAGTAGCGACCAAACGTTCTCCGCTTCCATCAAAGCCATGCTCTTTTCAAACAAATCGACACAAAATGACTATAATATAGTAGACACCAGCTTTGACGTTACCGATATAATTAATGGAAACGCCGACTTTATGATTGCTTACTCTTCAAATGAACCTTATGAGTTACATGGCAAAGGAGTCCAATACGCTATTTTTGATCCAAAAGATTATGGTTATAACTTTTACGCCGACATTCTTTTCACCTCGTCAAAACTCATAAAAGAGAGACCAAAAGAAGTGGAAGCGTTTTACAAGGCTTCTTTGAAAGGCTGGAACTACGCTTATGAACACATAGACGAAACTATAGCTATAATTTTAAAATATTACAACACTCAAAACAGGACCAAAGAAGCGTTAGAGTATGAAGCAAAAACGCTTAAAGAGTTGGCTTTTGAAAAAAATACGCAATTTGGCGACATAAATCCGATTAGACTACAAGGGATTACCAACACGTATAGTTTACTAGGTTTGGTAAACAACTCGAGCAAACCTAACTTTGATGATTTTATTTATAAAATAGAAAGAGAAAGCAGTTATAAAAAAAATCAAGAAGCGCTCAATAAGATACTTATAAACTTTTATCATCAACATGTCCACGCCGTCCGAACGTTTACGGTAATCGTTGTATTGATGATTTTATTGATTATTTATTTTAGCTATAGGTTAAAATATCTGTTAAAACGAAAAAGCGTGGAACTCGACAACAGCTACGATATTTTTAACAAAAATATAAGCGCGTCGAGAAGTGATTTAGCTGGGAACATCACTTACGTGACAGAGGCTTTTTGCAAGGAAACTGGATATTCTCAAAAAGAGTTGCTAGGAAAAAACCATAGAATTTTAAAAAGCGATAGCGTTGAGAACCTCTCAAAAGCCGAGTATAAAGAGTTGTGGCTTACCATTAAAGCTGGTCATACTTGGAGGGGTGAATTTAAAAACATCAACAAAGATGGTTCGCAAAATTGGGCTAGCTCAGTTATCTCGCCTATATTTGATTATAATAAAAAAATTGTAGGTTACGAGAGCATTAAACAAGACATAACCATAAAAAAAGTTTTACAAGAGTTCAACCTAAAACTAGAAGAAGAAGTCCAAAAGAAAACAATCGAACTCACTAAAAATCAACACTATTTGGACACTCTTTTTGACATAAATCCAAACATCACTTACGTACTTAAAGAGGGTAAACTAGAGAGAGTCAATAAAGCTTTTTTAGACTTTACGGGCTTTGATTCTCTTAAAGAGTTTCTTAAAGAGCGTAAATGCATTTGTGAACTCTTTGAACAAAACAAAAATTTAAGTAAGCATTTTATATTGCCACAAAAGCATACTGAGATTTGCTCTTTAAATACTCATGTAACTATGATAAATGGCTCGCAAGAACATATTTTCACCATCACGACAAACAAATTTACAATTGAAAATGAAGATAGATTTTTGGTAAACCTTGAAGACATCACTTCCTTGGAGAGAGTCGCCACTACCGACAAACTGACAGGCGCGTACAATAGAGTCAAAATCGATAAAGAGATAGCGAGCAATGAAGAGTATTTCAAAGAGTATGGTGAAAATTTTTCACTCATTATTATTGACATAGATCTCTTTAAAAACGTAAACGACGTTTATGGTCACCAAGTTGGAGATGAAGTTTTAAAAACTTTAACGCAAGTCGTCAAAAGCTGTTTACGAACTACAGACGTTTTTGGTCGCTGGGGTGGTGAAGAGTTCATGATTATTTGCCCAAATACCGATATGAATGGCGCCTTGTCTTTAGCGCAGAGCGTAAGAAAAAAAGTACAAAATCATACGTTTTCAAGAGCAAAAAAGATTACAATTTCCGCTGGAGTTTCAGACATAGAGACAAGTATAGACGTACAAAGCTTGATTGGAAACGCGGACAAAGCGCTCTACAGAGCTAAGGAAAATGGTAGAAACAGAGTGGAGGAGTAAGTCATGATAAAAATAATTTTACTATTTTTTTTCTTGAGCGTTTTGCATGCGCAATTGATTGAAGTCAATTACTCAGATACAAAATTTGAAAACTTCAACGTTCAATACTTGCAAACAGATAGCGCTCTTACAGTCGATCAAGTCAAAAATAGCTCTTTTAAACCTATAAATTCTCAAAACGCTTTTTATGGTCATAGTGGTTCCATCTGGTATAAAATAGAGATTAAAAACATCTCTCAAATAGATAAAAAGCTCTTTTTACATGAGGATTTTGCTTACTTTTCGAAAATAATTAGCGTTTATGAATTTAAGAATCAAAAGCTTTTTGATCAAAATAGATACGACGTTTTGGATAGTGGCGAGAACAATAAACTCATAGGAAGCGCGCTAGTTCACCCTTTCGTAGTGGAAGCAAACGGTAACATAACTATTTTCATAAAAAACGAGTACATGGTTTCAAGTCTCGTGGATTTTAAAATATACAATCAAAAAGAGAGTTTAAAAGCGCTAACGAATAAAACGTTTTACTCAAATATCATCATCACGGTTTTAATCACTCTAGCCCTATACAATTTCATGTTATTTCTTTTCAACAAACGAAAAGAGTTTCTCTATTACTCTCTTTATCTTTTAAACGCGGGAGTTGGTTTGTCCTATATGTATGGCTCGCTGTTTAACAATTTTTATCTTTATGGAGAAAAAACATACTGGTTTAACATTACCGCTATTTTAGTTTCTCTATTTTTATCACTATTTATAAAGTATACTTTTAATACAAGAAAAGTTTACAAACGAGTTGATTTACTATTTAACATAATTATTTATTTGGTACTGGCAAATATCGCGCTAGCGATTTTTGTCAACTTAACCGTCGGCATTGCAATGGCGAACGTTGTCTTTGTACTATCGTTTTTCGTTCTCATCTATTTTTCATACGTACTGATAAAAACGTCGCATCCTTTAGCTAAAATTTTCACCATAGCCTATGGCGTTTATATTGTAGGATTTTTTATCGTGCTTCTTTCATTAAGTGGAGCCATTCCTTTAAATGATTTTACGTTTCATTCCTCTGGCATAGCCCTTGTTTTAGAAGCTTTAATGTTCTCCTACCTCATTCAAAATCATATTAAAATACTAGAAAACAAATTAAGAGAGCAGAGAGAACTTATAATATCCAAAAATAAAAAAGAGCAACTCGGCGACATGATTAGCGCAATCACGCATCAATGGAAACAGCCATTGGCGAGAATAACGTCCATTACTACGCTTTTAGATTTTCGCCTTGAACAAGGTACCAAGATAAATAATAAAGATTTAAAAGAAAAAATATCTCAAATAGAATCTAACATACATTTTTTATCTCATACCATTGATGATTTTAAAGATTTTTTCAATCCCAATAGCGTTGCGGAAATATGCGACATATCACGCATAATAGATCAAGCGATTGAGCTTAGTTCAGATGACACCCTCGCCAAAGAGGTAACTATTAAAACAGATTTAAATTTTGAAAGAAAAATCAGTATTCATAGAAACGAGTTACTTCACATAATTTTAAACGTTATACAAAATGCCAAAGAGGCTTTTTATGAAAGTAACGAGGAGATAAAAATGATTAAAATATTTGGTAATTTAAAAAATGACAAAGTAGAGATAGATATTATAGATAACGCCGGTGGAATTAGTGAGGAGAATTTACCATTAATTTTCAATGAAAACTACACGACAAAAAAGAAAAAAGCTGGTAGTGGATTAGGTCTTTATCTCACTAGAGTTATACTAGAAGAGCATCTAAAAGGTTCAATAGAAGCAAAAAACATAGAAGGTGGAACAATGTTTAGGATAATAGTATGAAAAATGGGTTAACCCTACTTTACGTAGAAGACGATAAAGTGGTTAGAGATAATTTAGAAGAAATTTTTAAAGCTTATTTTGACAGAGTTTTGACTACGGACAATGGAAACAAAGCGATAGAGCTTTATGAAGCCAACGATATTGACGTAGCGATTCTCGATATATCCATACTTGGAATCAATGGGCTAAAAGTAGCGGCAAAAATCAGAGAAACAAATCAAAGCACCGTCATACTTATGTTAAGCGCGTACTCCGATAAAGATAAACTCTTAGAAGCCATAAATCTAAACCTTATCGGTTATCTTGTCAAGCCCGTCAAACATAAAGAATTAAAAGCGACGCTAGAAAAAATAGTTGCAAAGGTAAAAAACAACAATATCATAACTTTATCTAACAACTATTTATTCAATAGAAAAAGTGGAGTGATGTCTAACTTTGACAAAGTTACTACATTAACAAAAAGTGAAAAGAAAATTATTCAAATTTTAATAGATAACAAACACTCCTTTATGAGTTCTTTAGATATACACGCTATACTTTTTTACGAAGAAATAGAGACCGATATGAGTAGCAACAGCGTCACTCAATTAATCTCTAGACTTAATAAAAAAGTTGCCATGGCTTTTGACTCTCATGAATATTTTATAGAAAATTGTTATGGCGCTGGATATAAAATAAACTTCAACTAAGGATTTAGAATGTCAACGCCCTTCATCATACTTATAGTCTTCGCGATTGTATTGATACTTATGTACAACTCACTTG
>CALDOC010000414.1 GCA_937914675.1 uncultured Sulfurimonas sp. | reverse complement strand
ATTTTATTAGAGGAGCATTTTGTGAATAGTCAAACCAAACAAGAGAGAAATAGTACTATCTGTTTGGCTTATTTGGAGTTGCAGAAATTGAAAAGTTTGTAAGGTCAGCTATTAAGATATATTAAGTTATTAACAAGTATAATCATAACTTAGCACTTGCTAATAATCTTAATAAGAATGGATAATATTATGAAAATAACTAAAGAAACGGTCAAAGAAAAATTTAAAGAGTCTCAGGCTAACGATAATACGCATATTATGGATAGGATGTTGGACATAACTTACGGTTTAACGACGAAGATGCCGTTGTTTGGTAAGTTCGCGAAAAAATCATTGGATAAGGTGGACGCGTTAGATAACGCCAAGAAGTTTACCAGTAAGGTTTTTAAACCTTTTTTCCCTTTTCCAAAGATAGATTCAAAACGCACTGAAAAATTTGTGGAAGAAAAAGAAAAAGTTGTAAAAGAAGAAGTAAAATAATCAATTAAAGTGGATTTTATCCACTTTAATCACTCTGAAGCTAAAGAAGCCTCGATAAACGCAAGAATTGTAGGGTTTGGCGTTTGCAAACGAGACGTGAACTCGGGGTGAAACTGAACGCCTAAAAACCATGGATGACCTTCAATCTCAACGGTCTCTATCAGACCATTCGACTCTCCAGTCACCATCAGACCAGCGTTTTCCAATTGTTCGCGGTAAGAGGGATTTGCTTCATAACGGTGGCGATGTCTTTCATGTATCGTTTTTGCGCCATGATAAGCTTTTTGGAGTAAAGAACCATCTTTTGTGTCACATGGATATTCCCCAAGTCTTAGCGTTCCTCCCATCGGAGATTGATGCGTTCTTAGTTGTCTGTCGCCGCTTTGATCTAAAAAGTTGTCTATGAGATAAACCATGGGGTGTGGCGTCGCTTCGTCAAACTCAATTGAGTTCGCGCCCTCGAGACCTAGCACGTTTCTAGCGTACTCCACCAACGTGAGTTGCATTCCAAGGCAGATGCCAAGATATGGAACTTTGTTGACGCGAGCGTACTCTATGGCTAGAATCTTGCCCTCGACGCCACGCGAACCAAAGCCGCCAGCGACTAAAACGCTATCGCAATCGCCAAGAAGCACCTCGGCTCCTCTCTCTTCTATCTCTTCGGCGTCCACCCAGTTAATCTCAACTCTCGCATCCAAGTGCGCTCCACAGTGAATAAGCGACTCCGTTAGAGATTTATAAGCCTCTTTGAGTTCAAGATATTTTCCAACGAATCCAACAACGGTTTTATTTTTTGGTTTAACAATCTTTTTAACCAGTATGTCCCACTCTTCCATGTCTGGGGTAAGTTCTCGAAGTTCTAGGGCTTTTGAGATTGGTTTTAATATGTTTTGACTCAAAAAGGTCATAGGAATGTCATAAATGGTCGCGGCGTCGAGCGCCTCGATGACGCAGTCCGGATGCACGTCGCAACTCATCGCGAGTTTTTTCTTGAAAGTTTTTGGAAGACCGTTTTCACTTCTAGCAATAATCATTTGCGGAGTGATTCCGATGCGGCGAAGCTCTTGAACCGAGTGTTGCGTAGGTTTGGACTTTAGCTCGCCAGCCGCTTTGATGAAAGGTATAAGCGTAACATGGATAAAAAACGTTCCCTCCACTTCATCGTCATGTTTCATTTGGCGAATGGCTTCCATAAATGGAAGACCTTCAATGTCTCCAACGGTTCCGCCAAGTTCCACGACGAGGATGTCATGACCTTCACCGGCTAGTTTGATGCGATTTACGATTTCGCCGACTATGTGAGGAACCACTTGAATCGTTTGTCCAAGATAACCGCCCGAACGTTCTCTCTCGATAACGCTAGAGTAGACTTGTCCAGTTGTAAAGTTGGCCGATTTTAAAAACGAAGTGTCCAAAAATCTTTCATAGTTTCCAATGTCAAGGTCTGTTTCAGCCCCGTCTTTCGTTACAAAAACCTCACCATGTTCTAAAGGGCTCATGGTCCCTGGGTCTACGTTTATGTATGGATCGATTTTTAACATTCCAACGTCAAAACCAGAGTGTTTTAAAAGCGTGCCAACGCTAGCGGCCGTAATTCCTTTGCCAAGAGAACTTAAAACTCCACCGGTTACGAAAATGTATTTAGTCATGTATAATCTCCATATATAATTAATAATATTCGCGATTATAGTATATAATGTCTTATTAAATGATGAAAGTAGGGAAATATGGAAAACACTCTCGTATATATAATTGTCGCTTTGGGCATATCGATCGTACTCAACATTTTTTTAAAAAAGATAGGCGTTTCACAGATTATAGGCTACATTTTTACAGGTACGATTATAGTCTACGCTTTTGGTTTACGCGAAGCTGGGCACTCTCATGAGCTAGAAATGATTGGTGAGTTTGGCATAGTCTTTTTGATGTTTACGATTGGTTTGGAGATATCTTTAGCCAAAATGGGTAGCATGAAAAAAGAGATATTTGGCAATGGTCTCATGCAGGTTGGATTTACCGCTTTAATCGTTTACCTGCTCGCTCATTATCTATTTTCTTTGAATAATGAATCATCCATCATAGTCTCCTTGGCTTTCGCTCTCTCTTCAACGGCGGTAGTGCTGAGTTATCTTAAAAGTTCAAAGGAGATATATACTCCTTATGGACAAAACGCGACTGGAATTTTGATTTTTCAAGACATCGCCGTTATTCCAATCCTGATTTTAATTGGATTTTTAACGAGTGAAGGCGACGAAAGAGTGTACGTCATCATATGGCACACATTCTCTAGCGCCATCGTCGTCGTTGGAATTTTGTTTGTCGTTGGAAAGAGAGTTGTGGCTTGGTTGCTTCATTTTTCCGCGTCCTCGGAGCTCGACGAACTTTTTATGGGTTCAGTGCTTTTTATAGTAGTGGGGGCGTCATTATTCGCTTACTATATGGGTTTTACCTACTCTCTAGGCGCTTTTGTCGCTGGAATGATAATAGCTGAAACAAAGTATCATCATAAAGTCGAATCGGACATAGCCCCTTTTAAAGACATACTTCT
>CALDOC010000413.1 GCA_937914675.1 uncultured Sulfurimonas sp. | reverse complement strand
TTACCGCTCCAATCTCTCTTCAACTTTTATGTGAGATATTTGACCAATATGGAAAATTGGATAATCTTCAAGCTTTTGTAAGCGACAACGCTCAAAATATTTATGGAATTTGTCCGGAGTTTAAAGAAATAACTTTAGAAAAACGTCCTTTTGTCGTGCCTGCTCATTATTTTGGCGTTGTGCCAATGTATGCAGGGGAAGTTATTTCATGGGCCATTGAGAGCGTTGACTAAAATACTTTTACTTGAGGACGATATCCTCTTTGGGGAGACTCTTATGGATTTGTTAGAAAATGAAAACTTTGACGTTTCTCATTTTACTAATGGTCAAGACTCTCTTGACTCCATGTTTGAAACAAAATATGACGTTTACCTCTTAGACATAAACGTGCCCCTCATAAATGGAATCTCCCTTCTTAGTGAACTCCGCGCGGCAAATGATAACACTCCCGCGATATTTTTAACGTCTCATAAAAGTAAGGAGATGTTGGAAAAAGGTTTTTTGAGTGGCGCTGACGATTACATGGTGAAACCATTTGATTCCGATGAACTTATTTTACGTCTCAAGGCTCTTTTAAGACGCAGTAAAATAAATCAACCTGAACTTGTGGGAAAATTGTCTCATGATAAGACGCATAAATCCATATCTTACAATGGAACAATGTTGGAACTTTCAAAAAAAGAGTATGAACTTTTGGCGCTTCTGATGAACAATGTGAATAAGAACGTCACAAAAGAGCTGATATTTGATGAGTTGTGGAGTAGTTCTGAGAGCGTAAGCGATGGCGCGATTAGGGTTTATATCAACAGGTTGAAGCAATTGTTGCCCGACATGAAGATAGAAAACATACGCGGAGTGGGTTATAGACTTGTTTAACAATCTTCGCATAAATATTTTCATCTATTATTTTGTGACAGTGATCGCTTTTTTAGGATTCACATACTACTTTTTGGCCGTTTCTTCCGTGGAGAACTTCTATCTCCTTACTGTTATCATCATTTGCTTTATTATTTTGTCTGGAGTTTTTATCTCAAAATTGGCGGTTGATCCACTTATGGAATATGTCGCCAACCTTCAAAATCTTTCAAAAGAAACTCTACATGAATTGAATCTACCTATAAGCACCATTGTAACAAATACTCAAATGCTAAGTAAAAGTATAAGCGATGAAAAAAATTTGAAGAGAATAGGGCGGATAAATACCGCTTGCGACATGCTCAAAGATAGATACAACGAACTAGATTATTTGATAAAGACGCAGAGTCGAGAAGAGCTAAAAGAAAATTTTTACGTAAATGAATTGGTAGAAGAGAGAGTTCACTTTTTTCGTAGAATTTATCCATTTGTAAATTTTAATCTTACTCTCAACAAACTAGAAATCTTGAATGACAAAAAAGGATTATCCAAAGTAATTGACAATATTATTGATAATGGGGTAAAATACTCTTCTAATTCTAAAAATATTGATATAAAAATAGATAATAATACTCTTTTTATTCAAGACTATGGAATAGGGATGGACGAAGTTGAGCTTCTCCGTATTTTTGACAATTACTACCAATCAAATAGTTCGATGCGAGGATATGGCATTGGATTGAGCATGGTCAAAAGATATTGTGATAAAAATAAGACGACTTTAAACTTTAAATCATCGCCTAATAACGGAACGACGGTAGAACTTAAATTTAAAAATAAATAGGGACGTACATGCAAGAAGCGAATATTTTAGAGTATGCGGAAAAAGCGCTAGATTATGGAGTGATGGGAATACTGATTTTAATGAGTGTTGTAACTTTATGGCTATTTATAGAAAGAATGATGTTTTATAAAAGCGTAAGAATTGAGGATTATGAGTACAGAGATAATCTCGAACTAGATTTGACGGACAACATAGGCGTTTTAAGCGCAATAGGAACAAACGCTCCATACGTTGGACTTCTTGGAACCGTTGTTGGAATTATGATTACTTTTTACACTATGGGCGACGTTGGCGCGGTTGACGCCAAGAAGATTATGATTGGTCTCGCTCTCGCTCTCAAAGCTACGGCCATGGGGCTTATCGTCGCAATGCCTGCCATTGTGGCCTACACCATAGCGCTTAGAAAAATAGAAAGAGTTTTAACAAAATACGACGTGAATGAAGAGGCTAAAACAAGATAATGGCTAAGTGTAAAAAAAGTCCAAAAAGGTTTGATTCCATAAACGTCATCCCATTTATAGATATCATGCTTGTTCTTCTCGTGATGGTCTTAACTACGGCCACGTTCATAAAACAGGGCGTCATCCCCGTAAATCTTCCAGAAGCTAAATCTGTAGATAAAGAAGACGCGAAAAAAGAGATAGCCGTTTACGTAAACGACAAAGGAGAGATGTTTTATGAAAAAGACAAAGTTGATTTACTGACGTTAGAGCAGAAACTATCAGCTATTTCTAAAAAACAGACAGTGGTTCTTAGAAGTGACAAAGATTCTAAATTTCAAGATTTTGTCAGCGTAATGGACATACTAAAAAGATTAGGACATGAGCAGCTTTACATAGTTACTAAAAAGTAACTAGTAGTTTACGTCTATTAATTTAAATTTGGTAGCGCTATTTTTATTTTCCACGACATCCTCTTTTTTATCAACTTTAGTGTTAAATACTTTTTTTGGAATCTCTTTTTTATCAGTAAAAAGCGTACTAGCCACGAAAAAAAGTATCATAATCACTACGACGCCTATGTAAAATAAGATATAGTTTTTTATATGTCCCGATTCAAATGGATTTTTCAATCTTGTAATTCCTTTATTATTGCATAGCTTATTATACTATCTCTTTAGTAAAACAAACTGATGGAATGGAATCATATGAATAGCAATTTTTTTGGAAATAAACATACAATAAGATAATATTAAGCTACATATGATTATAATTCCAATCTAAATTTTAATTATATAAAATTTTGAATTCCGGATTAGCTCAGCGGTAGAGTAGGTGACTGTTAATCACTTGGTCACTGGTTCGAATCCAGTATCCGGAGCCATACACTT
>CALDOC010000412.1 GCA_937914675.1 uncultured Sulfurimonas sp. | reverse complement strand
GGTGAACTAAAAATTTCTGGAAAGTTTGACACTAAATGGGAACTTGGCATTGGAGTACGAAATGACGACGAGACTCTTTTTGAGATATTCCAAAAAGTCGTCAATAGTTTGAGTTATGATCAAAAACAAAATATTTTAAACAAATGGCTCTCTATAAAAGTAGAGAAAGTTACAAACTATGAACATTTGCAACAGCTTATAATCGTATTTGTCTCATTTATGTTGCTAAGTTTATATTGGATGAGAAGATTGGCAAAAGCAAATCGCAAAGTAAAAGAGTCTTCTGATAAGTTTGAATATCTCTTTAACAACACTATGGAGGGGATTGTTCTTTTTCAAAACAATATGCTTGTAGACGTCAATGATTCTGGACTACGTCTTTTCCGTACAAACGATAAAAATAATTTACTTTCAAAAAGCGTCATGGAATTTTTAGTTCCTGATTCTATAGAAATCGTTAAGCGCAATATGACGCTTACGCATACGCAACCATATGAAGTTAATATTAAAAGATATGATGGTTCAAATTTCCCCGCCCTCGTGAAGGGAACTACCGCCATAATAATGGGTAAAGAGACTAGGATAACGGCAATTATAGATTTAAGCGACTTAAAAGCGAAAGAGAAGGCTTTAGAAATAGCCAAAGAGAAAGCCGAAGAGAGCACAAAACTAAAATCGGAGTTTTTAGCGAATATGTCTCATGAGATAAGAACCCCCATGAATGGCATAATAGGAATGAGTCATTTAGCGCTTCAAACCAAGCTCGAAGAGAAGCAAAAAAATTATATTCAAAAGATAGACGAATCAGCGAAGTCGCTTCTTGGGATAATTAACGACATTTTAGATTTTTCTAAAATAGAAGCGGGAAAACTTCAGATTGACAAAGTAGATTTTAATCTCTCCGAAATACTCAACAACGTCTCTCATCTTGTGGACTTTAAAGCCTTTGAAAAAGCCTTGAACTTTGAAATAATTTATGACAAAGAGATGAATCTTAACTTGCATGGGGACGCTCTTAGACTCTCTCAAATCCTTATCAATCTGATAAACAACGCGATAAAATTTACAAACGAAGGTTTCGTAAAAGTTGAGATAAACGCAGTACAAAACAACTACTCATTTAAAATTAGCGACAGCGGAATAGGCATTAGTCCAGCGCAACAAGAAAAACTTTTTCAATCGTTTTCTCAAGCCGACGGAAGCACAACGAGAAAGTATGGAGGGACTGGACTCGGACTTACAATCAGTAAACAGCTCATTGAATTAATGGGTGGAAAAATATGGTGTCAAAGCGAGGAGAACGTAGGCAGCGCCTTTATCTTTGAACTTTCCATGGCAGAAGCGAAAAATCCAATAAAAGAAGACAATAAGAGGATAAGTGATTTAAAAGTATTAGCTGGCGTAAATATATTGCTCACGGAAGACAATGTCATAAATCAAGAAATAATCTTAGGACTTTTAAAAGATAGTGGAATTATCATAGATATCGCAAACAACGGTCAAGAGGCAATTGAGATGTTTAAAGAAAATCATTATGAGTTGATTTTGATGGATTTGCAAATGCCAATTATGGATGGATATGAAGCTACTAAAATAATAAGAGGACTCAACAAAAAAATTCCAATCATAGCCATCACCGCCAACGCCATGAAAGAAGAAGTAGAAAAAACAAAAGCGCTTGGCATGAACGAACATCTGAATAAACCACTAGACGTTGAAAAACTTTATGAGACTCTTCTGAAATACGTTATACCAAGAGGAAACAAGACGTTTAAACGTGACGACTCTTATTATGAGAGTAAAGCGCCAAGCGGTGAGAGACTAGAGTTTCAAAGCGTAGACGCAGAAGTAGGGCTTCGTCACATGGCGGGAAACCAAAAACTTTACCTAAAAATCTTACGGGAATTTTTAAATGATTACAAAGAGGTAAAACTGCAAAACTTCAACGATGAAGAGTTTAAAAGAGTAACGCATACGCTAAGAGGTTTAAGCGCGAACATTGGAGCGACAGCTCTCCATGAGAGACTCAAAGAGTTGGATGAAACGCAAGATAAATCGTTGCTAGAGTCTCTTAGCGAAGAATTAGCAAAAGTAATAGATGAACTCCAAAAGAAATTAAAAACCGAAAAAGAAGAGTCACTTCTAGTTAAACAAGAACTTACGAAAGAAAAAAAAGAAGAATTATTTAAAAAACTTAAAGAAGTTGTTAACAAAAAACGTCCAAAAGAGTGTAGAATTCTAATAGAAGAGATAGAAAATCATCAACTCTTAAAAGAAGACGCAAGGCTTTTTACGACGTTAAAAAATTTACTTAGAAAATATAAGTTTAAAGAGGCTAGTGAAATATTAAAAGGAATGACATGGTAGACAAAAAGAAAACAATCTTAATCGTTGACGACACTGAAATAAACATAGACATCTTACTAGATTTATTAGGTGATGATTATGATGTTTCTGTCGCGTTAGACGGAGAGAACGCGTTGGAAATTGCAAATGAAGAGCCATTAGATTTGATACTTCTTGACATCATGATGCCAAAAATGGACGGATATGAAGTTTGTAGACTTCTAAAAACAAATGATAACACCAAAGACATACCCGTAATTTTCATAACGGCAAAAACAGATGAAGATAGCATAGAGACGGCTTATGAAGTTGGAGGCGTCGATTACGTCACAAAACCATTTAAACCTCGTGAACTCATAGCGAGAGTAAAAACGCAATTGAACATGAAGCTTTTGATTGAAAACCTTGAATTTATAGCTTCTCATGACCAAATGACTGGAATATACAACAGAAGAAAGTTTTTTGAATTGGCTGAAAAAAAGTTTCTCCAAAAGCAAGACAATCTTTACGTAGCCATGATGGACATTGACAAATTTAAGCTAATCAATGATACTTATGGACATCCAACTGGCGACCTCGTTATTAAAGCGATTACAAAAACCATTAGTGGATTTATTGAGAGCGAATCAATATTTGGAAGGTTGGGCGGAGAAGAGTTTGCAATCATGTGCAACCATGAATCTTTAGAGGATACGTTGAAAAATATTGAACGAATAAGAAGCATGGTTGAGCGTTGTGAAGTTATAGCTGAGAATAAAGAGATTATAAAATGCACAATCAGTACTGGATGTACAAAAATGACCAAAGAGACGCTAAATTTAGACTCGCTTGTAAAAGAGGCGGATTTAGCTTTATACGAAGCCAAAGGCTCAGGAAGAAATAAATCTATATTTAGATGATAGCCTCTTGAGGCGTCTCTATAAATAAAAAGTGGCTATCAGAGAGAGTTTTTACTTTTAACTCTTTTTCGTTTGTTATTTCCATGGCGTCGCTGTGGGATAATAAAACCCCATTGATCGTCGCGTCGCCCTTGATTTGCACGAAGTAAATCTGTCTTTTTGCGTCAATATGGTAATTTATCTCTTTTCCCTCGTCAAGCTCGCAAACGTAAATCTTGACGTCCTGATAAATCTTTACCTTCGCGTCTCCATTTTGAGAAGAAACGACGTTGAGAAGTTTGTTGCTTCTCTCTTCACGTTTATATCTATAAGAGCCATAAAGAGGGGCTAAATTTTTTTTAGGCGGAATTATCCATATTTGAAGCAGTCTTAAATCCTCTGTTTTACTCATGTTGTATTCGGAGTGTCGTATGCCAGTTCCAGCGCTTAGGTACTGAACTTCTCCAGCTTTTAAACTTTCCATATTTCCCAAAGAGTCTTTATGAGTAATCTCTCCGTCGACGACGTAGGAGATAATTTCCATGTTGTGGTGTGGGTGCGTTCCAAAACCACTATCGGGATGGATTACGTCGTCATTTAAGACGCGAAGAACTCCGAAGTTCACGTTGTCATGATTGACATACTCCGCAAAAGAGAAGTGAAATCTACTTTCTAGCCAACCTTGACTCGATACATGCATCGCGTCTTTTGAAATTTTTTTGAACATAGTTCACTCCTGTTTACGTCTTCTCCAAAATAATAGCGAAAATAAATTAAATATCTTAAATAAATTTTCAATATCACTTACATCTAAGCATTTTTTCGTAACGTTAATGAAAATTCATATATAATAAAAAAAAAATAAAAAAGAGAATTAATGACGCCTATACAAAGAGTTTTAGAAGCGATTGACGAGATAAAAAAAGGTAATATGATCATCATGATAGATGATGAAGATAGAGAAAACGAGGGTGATTTGGTTTACGCCGCCGCGTTTAGCACTCCTAAACACGTGAACTTCATGGCGAC
>CALDOC010000411.1 GCA_937914675.1 uncultured Sulfurimonas sp. | reverse complement strand
GCTATTTGATTGTTTCGTATCAAAACTCCATAAAAGAGTTCAAGGGACTCATACTCTTTTTTTTTCGTTTGCGTATAAAGTTGCGCTTCGTTCACGCCTTTGCAGCGTTTTAAAAGAGGACACTCTTGACACTTTGGATTTTTTGGCAAACAGACAAGCGAACCTAAGTCCATAAGCGCGAGGTTGTGAGCTCGTGGGTCCGCGGCGTTTACAAACTCGGCGGCAAGAGACCAAAGCGTTGTTTCGGTGGGATTTAGGAGCGCAAAAAATCGCTTAATCACTCTGGATATGTTGGTATCCACGACGGGCGCGTTTTGACGATACGCAAAACTACAAATCGCGCTCGCGGTGTATAGACCAACGCCGGGAAGTTTTAGCAACTCCTCTCTAGTGTGTGGTAAACGCCCTTTTGAGACTTGCGCGCTCTTTTGAAGATTTCTAGCCCGGCTATAATACCCTAAACCACTCCAAGCGGCCAACACCTCATCCTGAGGAGCGTTCGCGAGCGCTTCCAAAGAGGGAAACTTCTCTAAAAATTGAAAGTAATACTCATCTCTCACTCTGCTAACTTGGGTCTGTTGCAGCATTATCTCGCTAAGGTATACATGGTAAACGTCATCGGTGTTTCGCCAAGGCAAATCATGCCTTCCATTGGCTTCGTACCACTTTAAAAGATTGATTTGGGATTCTTTGATTTTACGCAAGGGACTTCTTTTTAATTAAGATATGTTTCTTAGTATATCAAAATATTTAAGAATCAAAAATAAATATTTTTACTCATTGAGAACCTCGAATTTATTCGAGGTTTCGAAATTTTTTTTTGAAGTTTTTAAGCTTTAATGGCGTCCCAAAAAAAGTCGACATGCTTGTCAAACTGCTTGGACAAATCATCTGTGGATTTATCGTCAAAACTTAATATCGCGACTTGCAATCTTATATAAAAGAGCGTGGATAAAAATTCATAAGCTATGATCATAGGATCTGACGAGTGAATCCTTGCGTTTTGCATCATGACGAAAAATCCTCCCGACAACACCTTAATGTTTTTATTGTGAAACTCGCTTATAAATTGTTCTCTGATGCTCTTATCTTGTAGAAGCTCCATCAATAACAAGTTAAACATGCTTTTTTTATCTTTATCAAAAGATATGAGCTTGTACTGCTTCGTATACTCTTCTAAGAAGGGCTTTCCTTGCGTAGCCAACTCTTGAACGTTTTTATCTTCAAACGCAAAAGGCAACGCGAATATTTCCTTTGCTATCTCTATGAATATCTCCTCTTTGTTTTTAAAATGGTTATACAAAGCGCTCTCCCTTATCCCTACGTCCGAAGCTATTTTTCTTACGCTTGTCCCCTTATATCCATACTGAGTGAAGAGCTTCTTAGCTGACGTAATTATCTTCTGTTTTGTATCGCTTTTCTTATTGATTGGCATCTAATTTTCCTTAATTTATCTTATATGAACAATGGTTAATATAACTTATATTATATATGAACAAGTGTTAATGTAAGCTTAGAAACACTGAACGATTGTTCATTGAAAAAATACTTTTCTGAACACTTGTTCATATAAATATATTTATATAAGAACAAGTGTTCATATGGCTATTTTTATGAGAAATCCTCCTCTGCGAGATAGAGTTTGGATTTGCGAAATCAAAAGAGAAACGACGAAAATTTAGGACTTCGTCGGCGTTTATTCGATATAATATTCGCACTATAGAACTTAAAGGCGATGGATGAAGTTTCCCCTAATAAGCGAGTTGGTTACGGTTGACGTAACGATTTTGAGCGTAGAGGCCACGTTGAATGAGACGATCACTCTTATGTACGAGCAAAATCATAGAAGCGTCATCGTTCGAGACAACACAAGATATTATTTGATTAGCGCTAGCGATTTGTTGAAATTAAAGTTGAAAAATTACGATTTCAACCAAAAACTTTCGCAGATGCGACTTGTTGAAATACCGACAATTCAAAAAGACAAAAACATCTTGGAGGCGATTTCGTTTTTGGAACAATCGATAGAATACGTCACCGTCATAAATGACGAAGGGCATTTTTGCGGCATCATAACTCATACGGACATTATAAGCAACATCGATCCTGAAACCCTCATGGACAACTACAAAATATGCGACTTGATAAATATCAACAAACCAATATTCGCAGTGAAGGTCAACGCTAAAACTTTAGACGTTCTCACCAACATGGTTCAAAGAAATCTCGATAACGTCATAGTGGAACGAGACTCCAAACCCATAGGAATAGTCACCACGAAAGACATCATGAAACTGCTTACGGGTTCGTTTGATTTAATGGCTGACATTTCCAAATATATGACGTCGCCGCTTGAGACGTTGCAAGAGAAGTCAACGCTCAGAGACGCGATAAATTTTATGAAAAACAAACATTACAAAAGAATCGTCGTGGTTGACGAGAAGGAGAAGATAGTCTCCATCATGCTTCAACGCGAACTCATTTCACTCTCATACAGCAAATGGGCGACCATCATGAAAGAGTATTCGAGCGAGTTGTCGCAAATCAACGAAATGCTAAACAAGAAAACAAAAAAGTATGAGCAAATGGCCTCGATGGATCAGCTTACCGGACTCTACAATAGATACAAGTTTACCGAGCTTTTTGTTTCATTGTACTCGACTATGACGAAGAGAAACAACGAAATGTCGTTGATTATGATGGATATTGATCACTTTAAAAACATAAACGATACGTATGGACACAACGTTGGAGACAAGGTTCTGGTTGATTTGTCTTTGATACTAAAGAAGCATTTTAGAAACGTTGACATTATTGGGCGATGGGGCGGAGAAGAGTTTGTCGCGCTTATGCCAACGGCAAACATGGAAAATTCTAAAAAAATAGCCGAGAAAATAAGATTGGCCATAAAAGAAGCGAAACTACTAGACGACCTCCAAGTGACCGCAAGTTTTGGCGTCACTCAAATAAAAATGGGCGACACGCTCGAAGCGATTATTGGCAGAGCCGACGACGCCCTTTACGAGGCGAAAAAAAGCGGAAGAGACGCCATTAAAATCAAATCCTAAGGCAAAAAAACAATGAAAGTTGAAAAACTGAAAATTGATTTTTTGTTCGAAAAAAGTCACGTTTAGATTTATGAAATTTCAGCTAGAATTCATCAATTTTTCTCATAAAGCAAGGTCTCAATGGACAATTTTTTTCTTATAGCGTTTACCTTCACTCTCGGTTATATCCTTCAAAAATTCAAAATATTTTCGCCTGACATGCCGCTGGCGCTCAATAAATTTGTTATTTACGTTTCACTCCCCGCGTTGATATTGCTTGAAATTCCAAAGCTTTCATTGTCTATGGAGATGTTTATTCCTCCTTTCATAGCTTGGGTCGTGATGCTGAGTTCAGCGGTTTTGGTACTTCTGTTTTCACGGCTTTTACGTTTTTCCCGAAAGATTGAAGGTTCTTTGATGCTTGTGAGCGTTTTAACCAACAGCACTTTTGTAGGGATTCCTATGATTAGCGCTTATCTTGGTGAGGATTCTTTGGCGTATTTGATGATGTACGACCAGCTTGGAAGCTCCATCGCGCTTGGCACTTATGGCTCGATTGTGCTGGTTTATTATGGACATAGCGGAAAAATCATTCCCTCGCAAATGCTCAAAAAAGTGTTGGTGTTTCCACCCTTTATGGCGCTTGTTTTCGCCTTTGTTTTTCTAGGAAAAAGTTACCCTTCAATGTTTGAAAACGCTTTGAGCGCGCTCGCTTCCACCGTCATTCCCTTGGCCCTCGTCGCCGCTGGGCTTCAGCTTAAACTTTTTCTGCCAAAAGAGGAACTCAAGCCCTTTGGCGTCTCCTTAGGGATAAAACTTGTCATAGCCCCAATAATCGCTATGGCGCTCAGCGCGATTTTTGGCTGGGACAACATGGCGTCAAAAGTCGCCATCATGGACGCGGGAATGGCTCCCATGATAACCGCGGGAGCCGTGGCCTCCATGGCTGGACTCGCGCCGAGACTTAGCTCCGCCATTGTGGGATACGGGATTATTTTCTCTTTTGGCTCAAGCGCTGTAATCTATTATTTTATAAATTGACGTAAGAAGACGAGAGGATATTATTATGAGTAAAACAAAAACGCCAATGACTCGTTCTCAGGTCATGAAAAGAGTCAAATCCAAAGACACGTCCATAGAGATTATGTTAAGAAAAGAGCTCTACAAAAGAGGTTTGCGTTATCAAAAAAACGTGAAAACCATTTTTGGGCATCCCGACATAGTTTTTAAAGGAAAAAAACTCGTCGTGTTTGCGGATTCCGAATTTTGGCATGGGAAAAAATTGCGAGAAGGAAAAAGCGTACCTAAAACCCACACGGAGTATTGGATTAAAAAGATTACTAGAAACATCCAACGAGACAAAGAGGTAAATCAAACTCTTAAAAACGAAGGTTGGACGATACTGCGTTTTTGGGAAATCGACATAAGAAAAGACGTCTCCGCTTGCGCAGACATGGTCGAGAAGACTTTCAAAAGTCTATAAAATTGTGCCTGAATTTACTCCAAAAATCATACTTTTAATCATGGTTATAAAAAAAATGAGTACAGCGTCTATATTGAGTTTTTAACTCGTTCCAATCCTACTTACGCTACTATGCAAAACTTATTTCGTTATATGCTATTTTATTTAAGAAGAAGGTTTTTAATGCGCGTTTTACACACTTCAGACTGGCATTTGGGTCAAAATTTTATGGGTAAGAGTCGCGAAGATGAGCATCTCGCTTTTCTCTCATGGCTTTATGAAACGATTGAGACGCAATCCATAAACGTTCTCATCGTCGCCGGTGATATTTTTGATACGGGGACTCCTCCCAATTACGCTTTGGAGTTGTACTATAATTTTCTCAAAAAATTATCTGGCTCTTCATGCAAATACGTCATCATAACCGCGGGTAATCATGACTCGATAGCCACGCTTAAAGCTCCAAAAGAACTACTAAAAGCGCTCAACGTTCACGTCATCGCCAGCGGAGACGAACATGAGGACGAGCTCGTCCGCGTCTATGACGGGGAGGAACTGCGAGGCGTCGTTTGCGCCGTGCCGTTTCTTCGCGACCATGTGGTGAGAAAAGCTTCTAGCGCGCAGAGCATGAGCGAAAAAGAGTTCTCTTTGAGCGAGGGGATTCGAGCGCATTATCTCGACGTTTTTTCGCAAGCGAAAAAAATCTCTCATGACAAGAGGATTCCCATAATCGCCACTGGGCATTTGACGACCGTGGGCGCCAAAACGAGCGAGTCCGAACGGGAGATTTACATAGGCGGCACTTTGGACGTGGACAGCGATTTTTTGGGAAATCTTTTTGATTACGTGGCGTTGGGGCATCTGCACGTAAATCAAAAAGTCTCCAAAGAACACGTGCGATACAGCGGTTCGCCAATCCCTCTGAGTTTTAGCGAAGCGACTTCGCAAAAAAAGGTAAACGTCGTCGCGTTCCATAACGAAGAACTCGAAGTGAGCGAACTCGCCATACCCTTGCATAGAGCGCTTTTGGTTTTACGAGGCGACGCAGATTCCATCTCCAAAAAGCTTCATGAAGTGGAGGATAAAAACGCGTGGATTGAGGTCCATCTCGACGATGAGAACCCTTTTGCGGCAAACCAAACCGTCCGAGAACTCGCCCAAACGCTTGGGCTGACGCTGCTCGCCGTGAAGATAGACAAAACAGAGCAAGCGCTTTACTCAGAGGAGATGGACGCGCTGAGTTTGGACGAGCTCAAACCTTTGGACGTCTTTGAGCGGCGACTCGAGTTGGACGATTTGGAGGATAAAGCGTTGAGAGTGGAACTTATAAAAAACTTCAAAATCATCGTGAATGAACTGGAGACCTTATGAAAATATTGCGCCTAAAATCCAAAAACATCAACTCCCTCAAAGGCGTCGTCGAGATAGACTTCGCTGAGCTTTTAAAAGACAACGCCCTCTTCGCCATCACGGGTCCCACCGGTTCTGGAAAAAGCACGCTTTTAGACGTGATAACCTGCGCCTTGTACGGACAAACCCCCCGCCTAAAAAACCCAAACGACCTCATGTCCAGACATAGCGGCGAGGCGATGTGCGAAGTGGAGTTTGAAATCAAGGGCGAAATTTATCGCTCTTCATGGACGCAAAAAAGAGCGCGAAACAAGCATGATGGAAACCTTCAAACCGCGAAAATGGAACTCTCGGACTCGACTTCGGGCAAGGTTCTGGCCACGGGTTCTCGCGAAGTTCCCAAGTTCATAGAGGAGATCTCGGGCTTGGATTTTGAAAGATTTTCACAATCCATGATGCTCGCTCAAGGGAGTTTCGACGCTTTTTTAAAAGCCAAAGAGGGGCAACGCTCCGCGCTTTTGGAAAAGATAACCGGCACGAAAATTTACGCGAACGTCTCAAAGGCGGTTCATGAGAAGCATGGCCATTTTCAAAAAGAGATGGAGCTAGACGCCAAGTCCCTTGAAGCGATCTCCCTTATGGACGAGAGCGTTTTAGAAGAGAAGATGGCAAACGTGGCGTCCAACAAGAAACAAAAAATCCTCCAAGACGCCCAGTTAAAAGAGATAAGCGCGGCACTCAACTGGAGCGACGCTCTTGGCAAATTGACGCTAGAGAGTGAAAAAAACCATCAAGAGTTCATCGAAATCACCAAACGAAAAGAGGAAAAAAAAGATGACTTTTCCAAGCTGGATTTAGCCAACAAAGCGTTGAACGTTTCAGCCATATTTACGCAAAAAACGGCGCTGGAGCTAAACGCGCAGGCGGACGAGGCGTCGCTAGAAAACCTAAAAGAAGAGATGAAGACGTTAGCGAATGAAATCACTTCAAGCGAGGAAATTTTCGAGACGCTTCACAAAGAGAGCCTTGAAGCGAAACTAAAGTTTGACGAGGAGACGCTCAAACTCAAGCAAGCCAGAAGCGTTCAAACGCGAGAACAAGAGACGAAAAAAGCTTTCATCGAAATAGAAAAAAACATAAAAATCAAAACAGAATCTGAAAAAATCCTCAATGAAAGTCTACTCAAGATAGTCGAACAATTCAACAATCTCGAGCTTCAAATCGAGACTCAAAACGACCATCTTCAAACAAACGCCAAAGATGAAAAACTCATAACGAGCATGAGCCTCATCGAAGAGAACTTGAAAAAACACGCCCAAGAAGGCAAAAACTTACAAGCCCTGCTGAGCGAAAAAGCGGAGATAAACGCCACTTTAACGCGAGAGCGACTTTCGCAAACAGAGATTCAGAGTGACGTGGACGCGTTGGCGAACGCTTATGAAAGTAGTGAAGTCGACTACTTGGACGTCGTTCAAAAGAGTTCTTTCGACGCCAAAGAGGAACCGACGCTTCAAGCGCGAGTGAAACAAACCGAGTCGCTTATAAGCGCTCTAAAATCCCATCATGAGTTAAGCGAGAAACAAGAGCGAGAACATGGACAAATCACTCTCAACGCCGAGAAAGAGAAAACTTTGTCCGAGAGTATAAAAAACGCAAGCGAATACGCGAGAGAACTAAAAACGCACATCCAAACGCTCCGAGAAAAAAAAGAGAGTGAACTGCTTCTCAAAAAATACGAAGAGGACAGAGCCAAACTCGTCTCCGGCGAAGAGTGTTTCGTATGCGGCTCAAAAGAGCACCCTTTTTCGCAGAATTTTGAAGCCGTCTCCATAGACAAAACGACTCTTATGATACAAGAGAAAGAGTCCCTACTCCAAGAAAAAGAAACGGCTCTTAAAGATTTGGAATCGAAGTTCACTACCACAAGCGCGCAAATTAAAACGAGCGATATGGAGATGCAAAAACTCGAAAAAGAGTTGTCTCTAATCAAAGAAGCGTTTAAACAAGCTTCGGTCGAGATAAACCCGCAGTGCGAAGCGAACCTCAAAGAGGAGCTCGAAACGTCAAACGCGAAACTAAACGACATCGTTAAAAGACGCGAAAAGAAAGAGAGTTTGCTAAAAGCCAAAGAGGACGCCGCGCTTGGACTCAGAACCAAAGAGAACGAGTTAGCGACGCTAAAGACGCGACTGCTCAAATTTGAGACGCGAACGCAACTGATGGAGGAGAGCGAAAAGAGATGTCGCGCGACCTTAAACGCGCTTGAGGCGTCTCTAACGACCGAGTACGAAGAGCATGACTTGGAGTTCGACAAAGAGGATTTAGCCGCTCAACTCAAAGAGCTTACGACTCGCAAAAACAGCTACGTAAACGCTCAAAAAGTTCTTAAAACTCTTGAAAAAGAGTTCAACGTCAGCGGCATTCGCAAAAAAGAGGATGAAACGAAACTGGCGTCGATTCAAGAGGAACTGACGAGTGAGAGCGATAAGCTCACCAAAATAGCTGAGTCGATTAAGGTATTGACTCTAGAACGCGTCGCCGTTTTAAACGTCGCCGACCTTGACGCTTATGAAAAAAAGCTGACGCAAGAGTTTGAATCGCTCCAGACCAAGGCTCATGACGCAAGGCAAAAACTCCAAGAGCTCAAGACCAAACATGAAGAGCGAAGCAAACAAACGAAAACTTTAAACGAGAAGCTGATAAAAGACGCGCAAACGCTGCAAACGCTTGCAACCGAATTTTTAAACCAGTTGCGAGAGAACGGTTTTGAGACTCAAGAAGAGTTTGCGAACGCCCAAATGGAAAACGAAGCGCGCCAAGAACTCGCCGTCGTTTGCAAAAGCGTCGAAGATAGATTCAATGAGATAAAAACGCTGCGCGAAGGAGTGACGATTCGATTGCAAGCGCATAAAAACGAGCCTAAAAGCTCCAAAAGTTTGGAGGAGTTGCAAGCCGAGCAAGAGATTTGCCGAGAAAAAGTGGACGCTCTGCAACTCTCCATAGGTCGAGACGAGAGAGAGCTTGAAACGAATGGCGAAAACGCCACTAAACACAAAGACAAAATAGCGACGCTTCAAATAAAAAAGGAAGCCTTTAAAGTGTGGGCGAAACTCCAAGAGCTCATAGGTTCCGCGGATGGAAACAAGTTCGCCAAATTCGCGCAAGGCATCACCCTCGATCAGCTCATAAAACTAGCCAATCAACACTTAAACGTCTTAAGCCAACGCTACTCCTTGGCGCGAAGTCAAGAGGAGAAACAACTCTTGGAGATAGAGGTGATAGACGCTTTTCAGGGCAACGCGACGCGTCCCGTCGGCACCCTCTCCGGCGGCGAGAGTTTCATAGTGAGTTTGGCTTTGGCGCTTGGACTCTCGGAACTGGCGAGTCAAAAGATAGCCATAGATTCGCTCTTTTTGGACGAGGGCTTTGGAACGTTGGACGCGGAGAGTTTGGAGACGGCGCTCAACGCGCTCAATCTCTTGCAAAGCAGAGGAAAGATGGTCGGCGTCATCTCCCATGTAGAAGCTTTAAAAGAGAGGATTCCTCTGCAAATAAAAGTGATTCCAAAGGGCGACGGAAGCAGTTTTGTCGAGGTCGGATAAAAAATGAGATAGTTTCGAGACATTTATTCACAATTAAGATATAATCTTATCTCAAAAATTAATATTGGATAAAGTAAGGATGATTGCATGTCAGAATTGCACTTTAAAGAGACTGAAATTATCGTTTCCAAAACAGACACTCAGGGTAAAATAACGTATGGCAATGAATTGTTTTTAAAATTGTCAGGATACTCCGAAGAAGTTATTTTAGGGGCGCCTCACAATATCGTAAGACATCCCGACATGCCTAAAATCATTTTTAAACTCTTATGGGATAAGCTCCAACAAAAAGACGAGATAAACGCTTACGTAATCAACAAGTCTAAAAATAATGATTTTTACTGGGTTTTTGCGAACGTAACGCCATCTTTGGACGATAATGGAAAAGTCGTAGGCTATTACTCCGTTGGTAGAAAGCCCACTCAAAAAGCTTTGGACGTCATAAAACCGCTCTACAAAAGACTTCTCAACGCTGAAAAAAGCGAAGGAATGTCCGCCTCTGAAAAAATACTCAACGAATTAATAGAAGCACATGGAGGTCGTTATGACAAATATATCTTATCTTTCTAAAATTCAAATTATTGGATACGTTTTTATAGGGTTGTTTATAGCGGGATACGTCATTAAGTTTTTCATTGACGGCTTTAGTTTGGTCGACACCGTTCTTTTTGCGCTCTATCTTGGCGTGAGTTTTCTCTTTTACTCGTATATGACCGGACTAAAAACATGCATGAACAAGTCTATCAAAGTACTCAATGACGCGGTTGCTGGCAATCTTGAGAGTCGCGCGACGGGAATTATGGACAGTGGTGAAGCTGGTTTAATTTGCCATCAAGTGAACAACCTGATAGACCAAATGGAAACGTTTATGAGAGAGATGGAAACGTCCGTCAAATACGCCGGCAACCATGAATTTTTTAGAAAATTCAACACTTTGGGCTTGAATCCCGCTTACGTATTTACGGGAAATAGCATAAACGACAGTATAAAAGTGATGCAGGTTAATCACAAAAATCAGTTGCGAGTGCAATTCAATGAAAACATAACTTCAGTCAACAAAAACGAGGAACAACTCACCTCTCTTCAAGCAAGTTTTAAAAGCAACACCGATAGATTGGAAAAAATATCCAAGCATGTCAATATTGCTACGAGAATGAGCGTTCAAAGAGCCCAAGAGTCCCAAGACGTAGGGGACAAATTAAATGGTCTCAACGAGCTCCTAGACGCCAATACTCACTCTACTTTGTCTTTAGAAGAACGCACAAAAGAGATTACCGCCGTGATTAACCTCATAAGCGACATATCCGATCAAACGAATCTTTTGGCTTTAAACGCAGCCATTGAAGCGGCGAGAGCCGGCGAACATGGACGAGGTTTCGCGGTTGTCGCGGATGAAGTGAGAAAACTTGCCGAGCGCACTCAAAAAGCGACCGCCGAGATTAGAACCACCGTTCATGTGTTGCAACAAGAGAGTACGGAGATGGCGAATAGTTCTGAATCCATGCGACGAGTGGTGCAAGAGTTTAGCGCGCTTATGAGTACGTTTAGTGGCAGCATGGAGGAACTAAAAGAGACAAATAAATCCATAGAGCAAGAGATTCAAAACATTCAAAGTCGCATATTTGTGAATCTCATCATGATTGATCACATTCTCTTTAAATCAAACGCTTACTCTTCCTTACTGATTGGAAAGAAAACCACCCACTTTGGAACGCATACGGAGTGTCGTCTTGGTAAATGGTACGCAGAAGAGGGAAAGGCTCGCTTTGGGCATTCTCCAAGTTATAAAGCCATGGACAAACCACATAAAATCGTTCATAGTAATGTGATGCGCGCTCTTGAATGCATAGAGGGTCGAGACGTCTGCGTGGAAAATAGAGATGCCATACTAGAAGATTTTAAGGCTATGGAAGCCGCTAGCGCGGAACTGTTTGCGCTAACCGAACAGATGATAGACGAGTAAATTTTACTCTATAAACTCGACTATCTCCTCAAATGACAATCTTAGTTGTTCTGGTTGCGGGTTTATTCTATAACCAAAAGGCAAGACCATGGCGAGCTGATGCTTTGTTTTGTCAAGTTCTAAAATCTCTTCCACCCGCCCTTTGTCAAAACCCTCGATAGGACATGAATCGACGCCAATAAACGCTCCCGCGGTCATCATGTTGCCCGCCGCTATGTAACTCTGTTTTGCAGTCCAAGCGTAAATGTTTTCGTCACTGCTGAGAACGTCTTTCAAATGGCTCGCGTAGAGACCCATGTACATATCTAGCGACTCTTGAGGCATATCTCGTCTGGAAAATCTTTTTTCAACTTCGCCCGATTCCACTTTCGCGCTATCCACGCCTGCCAAAACCACGACTAAATGCGAACATGAAGTTATTTGCGCTTGGTTCCAACAAGCAAGTCGCAACTTCGCTTTTAGCTCTTCGTTCGTTATTACTAAAAATTTCCAAGCTTCCATGCCAAAAGAAGATGGCGATTTTCTTCCACTCTCTAGTATAAAATTCATATCTTCTTTAGAGATTTTTTTACTCGCGTCAAAGAGTTTACACGCGTGTCTAAACTCCATAGCCTTGCTAAATTCGTTGTTCATTTTTTTCCTTTTTTCTATAGAGATTTAAGTTCATAAATTATACAGTAGTAAGATTAATAAATATATCTAATAAAGTAAAT
>CALDOC010000410.1 GCA_937914675.1 uncultured Sulfurimonas sp. | reverse complement strand
ATCTCTTTTGCGTCCATCGTCTCAAACTCGTCTCGTTTGAAGTTTGGTTCTATCCATTTCGTGAGAACTTGTACCATTTTAAGAAAATCTATCGGTTTTGAGACGTAATCGTTCATGCCCGCGAGCAAACAATTCTCTTTGTCGCTTTGCATAGCCGCGGCGGTCATCGCTATGATTGGAGTTTCATTCCCACTTCGCCTAATCGCTTTGGTCGCTTCAATGCCATCCATGACGGGCATCTGATAGTCCATCAGAATTCCATCAAAACGCTTGGTCTTAAGCAACTCAACCGCTTGGAGCCCGTCTGTGACTATCGTCACTTTAAGCCCCATTTGAACTAAAAACTCCGTTTGGACTTGAATGTTTACATCATTGTCCTCCACCAACAAAACAGAAGCTCCGCGAATGGATTTAGCGCTCGCCAAAACTCTTCTCCTCTCTCGCTCACGATTATTTTTTAGTTTTTCCGTTAAGCCTTCGTCTCTTAATGATGAATTTTCATTAAAATAGCCATTTGCCTCCACGTAGCCAAATTCAATCGTCACTTCAAACATGATCCCTTTTTTGTACTCGCTAGAAAACTCCAGAGTTCCTCCCATAAGTTCCGCTAGGCGTTTAGAGATGGAGAGGCCAAGTCCCGTTCCCCCATATCTCCTTGTAATGCTCTCATCGGCCTGCGTGAACATATTGAAAAGTTTCTTTTGATCTTTTAAAGCGATTCCAAGTCCACTGTCTTTTACGCTAAATTTCAACGCTACCTTATCGCCGCTTTTACCAACGCAAGCAATAAATATCTCTATAGAACCGCTTTTAGTAAATTTAATGGCGTTTGCGATAAGATTGTTTAAAATTTGCGTTAGCCTTAAATTATCGCCTAGGAGTCGTACGGGAACTTCTTTGGAAACATGAATGGCAAACTCCAAACCTTTTGCCTTCGCTTGCGCTCCATAAAGGGATGAAAACTGCTCGATTGTCTCATTGAGATTAAATTGACTATTGACTATGTCCAATTTGTTCGCTTCTATCTTTGAAAAATCGAGTATGTCATTAATGATGTGAAGTAGCAAATTCGAAGATTTGTCTATTTTACCCAAGTAATCTCGCAGTTCTGGCGAAAGGGGCAGCGTCTGAGCAAGTTGTATCATCCCAAAAATGGCGTTCATAGGCGTTCTAATCTCATGCGACATATTGGCTAAAAAGTTGCTTTTCGCCATGTTGGCGGTTTCAGCTCTTTTTTTTGCGCTCTCCAACTCCCTTTCGTAAAGTTTTTGTTTGGTAATGTCCCAATTTACCCCCACGAATTTATGAGCTTCGCCAAGCTCATTATGTTCAATGGCGCCCATAGCCTGAATAAATCGTTTCTCGTGGTTGGGAGGGCTAATCCAAAATTGAAGATTGTATTCTCCCTCTCCCTTGATTAGGTTTTGCAATTGAAGTTCCGACTTGGCTATGTCGGATGAATCGAGCGCCTTGCTCCATGTCTCGTACGACATTTCATGTTGATCTTTAGAAATGCCATAAAGATTGTACATCTGCTCGTCCCATTTTAGCGCGTCGGCTTTAATGTCCCACTCCCAAACTCCGATGGAGGCGGCTTGCGTCGCGAGAGACAACCTGATTGTAAGCGTTTTAAGTTGTTCTTCATAGCGTTTCATGGAAGTGATGTCAATGACGGTGCCCATGCCTGCAAACTTATCCCTGTATTTAATGGTTTTAGTCGAGACATGCATGATTTTAACGTCGCCATTTTTGGTCAACATTCTCATATCATTGTAGGTTTTAGAAAACTCTTTTCCTTGAAGCCTCTCTTCGACTACTTCTTTAAGCTTTTCAAAATTAATCGTCTCAGCGACTTCCCATGGTTTCATATGATACAATTCGTCTTTGCTAAACCCTAGCGTCGACGCAAAAGCGTCATTGACGTAAAGATACTCTTCACCGTAAATAAAAATGCCCATCAACGAGTTTTCAGCAATGTTTCTAAATTTCAATTCGCTATTTATGAGTTCAAACTGAGCCTCTTTGCGCTTTGTAACGTCATCCGCGATTACGACAAACCGCTTTTTGTTGTTTACTTCCATAATTTGAAGTTTAATTTCCACAAAATAATCACTGCCGTCTTTTCGTCTATGCGTCGTTTCGAACGATAAAGTATTTTTAAAGCCCCTGAGCATAGGTTCCACCAAAGATAAAAAACTCTCCATGGTGTGATAAGGTTTAATATCCACGGGCGTCATCGCTTGAAGCTCTTCGAGCGAGTAACCGATATTTTTTTGAGCCGCTTGGTTTACGTAGCTAAAATTCAACGTTTTGGCGTCAAATATGTAAATTTCATTGAGGCTGTTGTCAAGAATCATTCCAAGTGACTGCAGTTGATTTGTGACTGTTTTATACTCCGTAACGTCGAGCATCGTGCCAATCATCATCTCCGCTTCGCCTAAATCGTCGTAGTGAGCGCTCGCTCTCTCTTGAACGAAACGAACGCTTCCATCTTCGCGAATTATTTTTCGCTCGAATTGGTAGGGTTCTTTGGCTTTAATGGAATTTTCAATTAAGCCTCGCAACTTCTCTTGATCTTCCTTATTTGAGTAAGACAAAAATTTGTCCAACGTGGGTCTGAAACTCTGGACGTTCTCGCCAAAAATATGAAACACTTCATCGGACCATTCTATCACGTTGGTGCGCATATCCCATGTCCAACTACCTAGACGCACCGATTTATGGGCCTCTTCAAGCTGTTTTTTATGTTTGGAGTTCTCTTGCTCTATCTGCTTTATTTTTGTTAAATCTTCATAAATAACCATAATGTCGCCATTTGGAAGCGAAATTATCTCATTTTTACGCCACCCGCTTATGCGATAATCTTGGTAAAATCCTCGTTCAAAACTTTCATCCACTCCACTCTTTTGCACTCGTAAAAGCACTTCATACAAACCAAACTCTTTCACAGCGGGAAAAACGTCACAAAGTTTTTTCCCAAGCAACGCGTCTTTGTTTATATTTTCAGTTATTTCAGCCCGTTTGTTAAAGTCGACAAAAACGAAATCGTCATCCACGTACCGATAGACGGCGACGTTTAAGGGAAGCGAATTAATGGGGATTTGATAAATCGTCGCTTTTTTTTGTTTACGAAGCATTTTATAGGTCCAAATTTTTTATTTATTTATTCTATCAAAAACATGAGCTTTTACGTCATTAATTTTGTTTAATTTTCACAACTAACGCTGGCTCTAAAAAAATCTTTTTAAGTTGAAAACAAACTTATCTCTACTACAATGTGACATAAGTAAATTTAATTCTAAGCGATTTAAAATGAAAACTCTCTTGATAGTAATATCGGGGCTTGCGTTTTTTGCATGGGCGTTACTCTCGCCGGCTGCGAAACGCGATCAAGCGCAAGTCGAACAACACTCCGCTTCGACGAAGAAGATTACTATGCGTTTTGGTCACAACACGCGAGTAGACAGCGCTTTGCACCAAGCCGCTCTGCGTTTTGCAAGTGAAATCCAACGCAAAAGCAATGGCAAAGTAAGCATAAAAATTTTTCCAGCTCAAGAGCTTGGCGACGATCATCAGATGGTGGAAATGGCGAGAAATGGCGAGCTTGACGTTTTATTGACGCCAACCGCAAAAATGAGCGTCGCAATTCCTTCGATGCAGTACGCCGATCTTCCATTTTTCTTTCCTTCTCGCGAAGACGTCTACGCCATGCTTGATGGAGAACCCGGTCAAATGCTCCTTGACGATTTGCATGAAATCGGTCTTATCGGAGTGACCTTTTGGGAAAACGGCTTTAAACATTTTACGGGAAACAAACCTTTTCTCACTCCGGACGATTTTAAGGGAGAGAAGATTCGCGTTATGAAAAGCCGCATCATCATGGAACAGTTTAAGAGTTTTGGCGCCGAGCCTATTCCCATTGATTTTTACGCAACGAAAAAAGCGCTGGAGGACAAGGTTGTCGATGGTCAGGAAAATCCATTGGTCGCCATTGTGAGCATGGGTTTTCATGAAGTGCAAACCGACCTGACTTTGAGCGAACACGCCTATCTCGGGTATGTATTTTCCATCAGTGAAAAAGTTCTTAAAAAGCTACCCCATGACCTTCAACTCATACTTGTGGAAACGGCTAAAGAGATTACGCCATGGGAGAGAGAAGAGACGCAAAAGCGCGAACAAAAGCTCATTGAAATAGTAAAAAATTCAGGAGTAACCATTCACGCGCTAAGCGAGAAAAATCGCCAAAAATTTGCCAAAAAAACGGCGCATATCGTAAGAAAGTTTGAAGAGGTCATTGGCAGCGACGTTATTTCAAAAACGCAAGAGCTTCTGTTGGAAAAATACGGTCCAGATCCAAAAGCTCAAAAACAGATTGTCATTGGCATCGACGCGGACCTCTC
>CALDOC010000409.1 GCA_937914675.1 uncultured Sulfurimonas sp. | reverse complement strand
CTTCCGCGGACGTCGCGACGGCGCTAAGCTCTAGCGTGCCAAGCATAGACATGTCGCGAAGATCTGGCATCGCCAACGACATTCTCATCCGTGGTCAAAAACGCGATAACATTAGCGTGGAAGTTGACGGTACCAAAGTTTGCGGCGCTTGTCCAAACAGAATGGACCCTCCGGTTTCTCACATACTCGCGAATCAAATTGAAACGATTGAAGTCACTGAAGGTCCTTACGACGTCGAAAATTTTGGAACGCTTAGCGGTGGAGTTAAGATAAAAACCAAACAACCGACGAAAGAGGAAAAAGTTGAACTGAACTTGGGCTTTGGCGCTTGGAACTACAAAAAATTTGGCGCGACCGCTAGCGGTGGAAATGATTTCATCAGAATGCTCGTAACGGCTTCAATGGAATCAAGCGATCAATATAAAGACGGCAATGGCGACACGCTTGCGGGACAAATAGATAAAAACGCCATCGCGACGAGTCCGGACTTAAAAACAAATGCCGCTAGACTCCAAGACAAATATCATGACATGCCAGCGTATGACAAAAAAAGCGTTATGGCTAAGGCGTTTGTGACGACCGCCGAAAACCAAGAACTTCGTTTAAGCGTCACCGCAAACAGAAGTGACAACGTTTTATACGCGAACTCTTCCATGGACGCGCTTTATGACGATTCAAACATCTACAGCGTGGAGTACAACGTAGACGCGCTATCCGACGCCTATAAAAACTTAAACATTCAATACTACTACTCCGACGTTGATCATCCGATGGCGACGACTTATAGAAAATCTTCCGAGCCAGCTACGACGCCAATCATGATAAGCCATCTTAAAACGACTATGCAAGGGGTTAAACTAAAAAATAGTCTTGAAGTTGAAAGCTATAAAATTTTACTTGGCCTTGATGGAAGTAAAAGAACTTGGGATGGACAGTATTATATGAATGACACTATGATTTCCGATAGTGCAATGATGTCTAGCACAAGCATAGACAACGCGACTACTGACAATCTCGCTCTCTTTGCGAAAGTGGGGAAAAGTTATGGTGCGCTTGACGTAAGCGTTGGCGCGAGATATGACGCGACACATATTGAAAATGACGATTTAACGCAGCAATCAAATGATTACAACGCGTTTGGCGCAAATATATTTACCACTTACCATCTCAACAAAGAGCATAAACTCTTTTTTGGACTTGGGCAAGCTTCTCGCGTTCCCGACGCTAGAGAGTTGTATTTTAAACAAAATGCGACAATGCCAGATGGTACAAAACGTATAAAAACAACAGGTACCGATAATCTTAAACAGACTACCAACCAAGAGATAGATTTTGGATATGAAGCGAATGCTGAAACGTTCAAGTTGAAAATAAAAGGTTTCTACTCATTACTCAAAGATTACGTCTATTACAATAAAATTTTAGCTAACAACAACTTTGTAAACTTAGACGCGACTGTATATGGCGCGGAACTAAGCGCTTCTTACTACGCGACGAACGACATGAGCGTAGATTTGGGCGCGTCTTACAAACGTGGTCAAAAAGACAACGCTCTCGCTGGTCAAACAGGTACGAATCTAGCCGACATGGCGCCACTTCGCGCAAACGTCGCTTTAAATTATGAGTACGCGAACAATTCACTTGCCACTCTTGGCGTTCAAGCTAGCGACAAATGGAACGACGTTGACGCGGAAAATGGAGAACAAGTTCTTGATTCGTGGGCCATTCTAAACATGAAAGTAAAACACGCCGTGAACAAAAAATTCGACTTTACGATAGGCGTCAACAACATGCTTGACGAAACTTACGCGGCGAGCAACACATACGCGGACTTGATATTGGTGACTTCAGGAACTGGCGACGTAATGCTCCTAAACGAACCGGGTCGTTACTTCTATACAAACCTAGATTTTAAATTCTAATCCTCCACCCTCTTTTACGGCGGTCATACGTAGTGCTTGTATGACTCTAAAAGAGTCTCATTCAGTCATCTTGATTGAATGACAAAATGGACTCTGGCCAGTTTATGACCTTAGCTCCATTACGAGTCACGGCTTTTTTTTCCATATTTATTTCAATGCAAGCGCTTAATTGTTCCAAATGCAAATCTTGGCCGAAAAAAGAAACGTATCGCTCCATGGTGGCTTGCCAATCAACGTTTCTTTTCTCCTCACACGCGACTTTCATCTGTTCTAGATAGGTGAATTTTAAAATAATCTCAATTTTTTTGTCAAACAATGGCAGGCGTGAATACTCGAGAAGCAAGTCCAGTATCATTTTGACGTCCCCTTTTTTTATAAATGGCTGAAGATTCGAGGAGTAGCGTTCAAAGGGAGCGTATAAAAACGTTTGAACTTTTCCGAGCGCGTTTAAATCTGGAAATTGCTTTAGTATTCTCGAGGAGTCAATCAAATTTTTATTTTCAAGAAGATGAAGGAGGTCTATCTTCCTCTCAATTCTTTTTTTCCCCTCATGCGACTGCGTTCGAAATGGCTTAAAATCAGCCAATTGTTTAAATCCATCTAGCGCTTCTTCAAATTTTTCATCGTTTTCCAAAGTGACCGCCCTATTGTGAAGCAGCTCTCCGAGTTGAACCACTCTGGAGTACACTTCATTTTCTTTGAGAAACTCATGACGAAGAGTCAGGTGAAAAAATGATTTAAAATCATGCGTTTTTACGTAGTGGTTGGCCTCATTGATATAGTCATAAAACTCAAAAAGGTCTCTGGCCATTTTTTTATAAGGAGCGTAAGAGTAATATGGACGAAGTTTTTTTTCCATTTCCACCATAAGCTCATTTTTTATTTTTTTTTGCATAGCCTCTTTGTAGAGTCTGTTCCAGTTTTCCCTCACCATCTTTACGATTGGCAACTCCTCCAAAGATTTGTCCGCGTCCACTATCATAAAAAAAGTCTCAAACTGCTTTTCTAAGGCGTATTTAAGCAAGTCTCGAATGGTTTCGTTTTTTGAAAGTAACAGATCAAACTCTTTCTTGCAATGTTTGTTGACCAAAAATGGCATGGCCAGGTTCAAGGCTTTCTCCTCTTTGTCCAACCCGATAAGCCTAACGACAAGCGGCATAGTCTCTTTCCATCCATCGCGCAACAAATCTATGTATATTTTTGAAAACTCTAAAAAAACATTTTCTTGAATCAAATTATTGACTGAATTATAGTCCTTAATCTTACATGCGTTTTGTAGCTCGTCATATTTGTATCCATAGTCGACTACGTCAATCACTCCGTTTTTATGCCCAATGTAGAGTCGATTTCCATCCAATGTCAAAGAACTCACTCCCTCATTTTCCAAATTTAACGTATTTTCGAGAGAGTGATTCGCCAAGTCGATTATATAAAGTTCATGTTCCCTATTTCCCGCGATGATGAAGTTGTCGTTTTGGGCGGAGACGCTTGAGGTTGGCCAGCTGTTCAAAACGCCATTTGTGATTTTAATCGCGTAATTATCTAAATCAACGGTGACTATGGAGCCCTTTTTCGTGACGGCCATCACGCGCGTGGCTCCGACAAATCTGCACGATTCCACCATGTCGTCTATCTCAAATGAAGCGACGCTCTGAGCCGTTTGAACGTTTATCATCTCTATGCGCTTGTCATCGCCGCAATAACATAAAAAATTGTTGTTTGAAGAGATGGCGGCCGCGGTGACATAGCCTCTGTTGTTGGGAAGTTCAAACAAAACTTGTCCCGTGTGCGAGTAGTACAACGCCATGTAACCGCGCCCGTCGGCAGCTAGAAGAATGGCTCCGTCATCAGAAAAAACAACGACTTCCACCATAACCTTCCAAGGCCGATTCACCAAAATTTTTTGCTTCGACGCGAGCGTTATCATCTCCAAATTTCCATCTTCCAATGGGTTCGCGACTATTTTCCTCGTTGACAAGGCGCATTGTTTCGTGTAATTGAAATCTCGCGTTTCACACTTTTGCTCACATAGGTTTAGAGTTGATTTGATGGCGAAAGTTTGATAATCAAAAAAATATAATTGCTTCTGATTGTCAATGGCCAAAATCTCATCCCCTATGTGTTGTACTTCGATGACGCTTTGGGAGAGTTTGAGTTTGTTGATAATTTCCATCATGACAAGACTCTTATTACGCCAAAGGAAGTATGAAAAACAAAAAGTATTTTTTGTCTTCTTTCGTATTGGATTGAACGACGAGTTCGTAAGATTCTTTTTTGTCATCAAGCGCGCCAAAGCTTATGGCGAAAGGCGCGAAGATATTCACCAGCTCTATCAACTCTTCGACCGAGTTAAAGCGTTTAATCTCTTTGTCTATGAGTTTTAAGAGCGAAGCTATTGAAAGCTTTTTTGACTCAATGGCCAACTCCAAATTCTCAACGCCCAAAGGATCGACGGCCTGAAGCAATTTTGGACTTGCGCTCAAAACGGTGCCCTCATTTGAAGTTTCAAACGCCATGAGAGGCAAAGAGGACATGTTTGTTTTGGCTCCAATGTCTATGGCTTTGTTTATATGCTCAAATCGCTCTTTGAGACGAAATTTTTCAAGTTCCCTCTCTTGTTCAACCTGTTGCGAAACGTCCCACATGATGGCGATGTACTCATATATTTGGGCGTCGTCATGAGTGAGTGGAACAATCATGCTTTTTACGTAAAAACTGCTGCCGTCTTTCTTGCGCTTTTGGAGAGTGCCTTGCCAAATTTTCCCCATCTGAATCTCATGCCACAACGTTTTAAAAACGCCACTTTGCGTGGCGGGATGTCTCAAAATCTCGTGCGACGAGCCGATGAGTTCCTTTTTCGCGTATCCGGAAATTTCACAAAAATTGTCGTTGACGTAGGTGAAATTTCCCCGCTTGTCGGTTTTTGACACGATCATCACGGAGTCTATGGCCATTTGATATTGCTCAAGCAACTTCTTCGTCTCATTGTATTTCGCTCGTAGTTCGAGCTGATTGTTGATGAGCGCCAAATCTTCCACTAATTTTGTCAAGTTTAAAGGCTTTAAAAAAAATCCGTTCACCCGCAGTTCAATCGCCGGAATCGTGTACTTTTCATCGCTATAAGCCGTTGTCAGATAGATGACGACTCTAGGGTCAATCTCTTTAATGGCTTTTAGCATCTCCAAACCATTCATCTTTGGCATTTGAATGTCGCTGATGACGATTTTTGGACGATATTTTTTAAACATCTCCAAACCTTCAAATCCATCAACGGCGAAATAAAATGGATCTGCAAACTCTTTTAGCACATTAGCAACCGATTCAGCGCTTTGAGAATCATCTTCAACATATAAAACGCCAATGTCGATTGTCGCGTTTATCATAGGGAGTCTCCTTCTTTCGCGGGTAAAACAATACTGAATTCCACCCCGTTTTTTATGTTTTTCGCGCCCAACCACCCATTCATATCTCGTTCAATGATCGTTTTCGCCTATCTGAGTTGCGACAATCTTTAAAGAGTCGCATGTGGCTTTAGCGCAAGAAAAAAGTTTCTAAAATCATTGATGTTCGTCGACATATAGTCCAAGCTATGGACTCGGAGTTCAAACAACTCGTTTATGTCCGCGAACTCCTCTCCACACC
>CALDOC010000408.1 GCA_937914675.1 uncultured Sulfurimonas sp. | reverse complement strand
AGGAAGTGATATGTTAGACGAGGTTTTATTACAGATAGCCAAGAACTCGATACTTAGCAAATTTAATTCTAAGTATGAGATAAACAAGAAGGCGGTTTTGCTTAAATATCCATATTTGAACGAGTATGGAGCCTCTTTCGTGACGCTTAATTACGATGCTCGTCTGCGTGGTTGCATAGGTTCTATCGTGGCTCATCGGAAGCTTTTGGATGACGTTATTTACAATGCGCGGGCCGCCGCTTTTAGTGATCCTAGATTTGACGTTTTAAGCGTTGACGAGTTGCCTCATATATCCTTGGAGGTGTCCGTCTTAAGCGAGGCGAAGGTTTTGGAGTATGATGATTATAATGATTTGTTGAAAAAAGTTCGCCCAAACGTTGACGGGCTTATTTTAAAGCATGCTGGGTATCAAGGGACATTTTTGCCGCAAGTTTGGGAGCAACTGCCAAACCCAAAAGATTTTTTGGAACATTTGAGCATGAAAGCTGGTGCCAACCCATCCATCTACATGCAAAATCCCACAATTTATAGATATGAAGTTGATTCAATTGAGGCGAATTTTGATGAAGTGTCGCCGTTGTAGAGCGCTTCATGTTAAAAGAAGCGTTCAACCATACAAGGAGTTTGGTAATGAAAAGAGAAACAAGCGTGGCTGGTACTTTTTATCCAGCGAGGGCTATAGAAATCGAACGATATTTTGAACATTTTAGCAAAGTGTATGATGAAAGCTTGAGCTTGCCAAAAATGGCTTCACGAGCCGTAATCGTCCCACATGCGGGATATATATATTCTGGATACACCGCGAACGTGGCATATAGGATTTTGCAAAATTCCAAAGTAAAAAATATTTTAGTCATAGGGCCTTCACACCGCATGGCTTTTGACGGAGTGAGTCTTGGTGATTATGAAAGCTATGAAACGCCATTTGGAGAGATTCAAGGAGCCAAGAATATTCAGAATGATTTGAAAAAGAGATTCGCTTTGAGATTTATCAAAGACGCTCATAGGGAGCATAGCACTGAGGTGCAGTTTCCATTTTTAAAATACTATCTCGAAGACGTAAAGATAGTCGAACTGATATATTCAAACGCGTCGTCAGACCTGCTGTCAGACATTATAGATTTTACGCTTCAAAATGAGGATTGCGGAGTAGTAATAAGCACGGATTTAAGCCACTTTTACAACATTGATTACGCGCATGGACTTGACAACCTATGTTTAAACGCGATAGAGAATTTGGATACCAACACTCTTGGCAATGGATGTGAGGCTTGCGGCTTCATCGGAGTTGAGGCGATGATTAAAAGCGCGATAAAATTAAGACTTCATTCAAATATATTGGACTATAGAACAAGCGCGGACGCCAGCGACGACACGGATAGGGTTGTTGGATACGTAAGCGCATGTTTTACGGATATGAGTTAAAAAAAAATTTCAGAAATATAAATGCAAAATGCGATACAATTCCTAAAAAAGGAAATAGTTTATGCCATTATTAGACTCATTTACAGTAGATCACACGATTATGCCAGCGCCAGCCGTTCGTAAAGCGAAGAGCATGAAAAGTCCAAGTGGAGACGATGTTACAGTTTTTGATTTGCGTTTTGTTAGACCAAATGAAGATATTCTTTCAGAAAAAGGCATTCACACTCTTGAGCATTTATTTGCCGGTTTTATGAGAGATCATTTAAACTCTAAAGATACGGAGATAATTGACATTTCACCTATGGGATGTCGCACTGGTTTTTACATGAGTCTGCTTGGAGCTCCATCCGAAGAGAGAGTCGCCAAAGCGTGGGAAGCTTCCATGAAAGACGTGTTAGGAGTTAAAGAGCAAAAAGACATACCGGAGTTAAACATTTATCAGTGCGGAACGTATAAGATGCATTCGCTTGACGAAGCTAAAGAGATAGCGTTAAATATTTTAAATAAAGACATTGGCGTTATGGATAATGATTCGCTTGCTCTTGATTTATCCAAAGTAGATTAAAGTGTTGATTTTATTGCCAATGGACTCCGATGACGTTCATGAAGCGCAACTCACGACAGTCGCCAATGCAAAAATATGGGCGCAACTTCTTGTGGAAGAGGGCGAAGTCGTAGAAATTCTTCATAATGAAAAATTTGACGGCTTTGAAAAATGGTCCGAGTGCGTGGTGGTGACAAACGACGGAGAAAGCGTTATGGACTTTTTTAACATGAATATGATGGTTTTAGTGGCTCATACTCAAAGAACCATCGATGACATAGTTGAAGCTTATTTATTTCGTGAGCTTCATGATTTAGCTTACTAAGGTTTTAGCATGGATTTAAAACAGTTTTTAGAACTCTTTAATCCAAAACCTGGGAATCGTTACATGGTTATAACAGATAAAGAAGATCAAATTACAAGCGCTTTACGAGAGTTGGTAAAAAAGTTTGATGGCGAACTTCACCTTGTCTGTTATTGTCATGAGGCGCTAGAAGACGCGCAAACAGAGAAAATACAGTATATTAATAACATGAACACTCCATTTAGAGCTTTACCCAGAGAGCATGACGCCGTTATATTTAAAAATATTTTACATCTTCATGATAATCCAAAGACGCTTTTAAAAATCGCTTACACAACTCTCGCAAATAACGCAAATATAGTTGTCATGCAAGAGAGGAGCACGATGGATATTGAAGAGCTCAAAGAACGATTGGAAAAGTTGGAATTTCGTTCCTCAAACTACATAGACGTCCTTTCGGATTATGATTTGGTTGTGGCGAAAAAGTTGCATATGTGGGGTAATGGGCTTTAATGTTTAACGACGAATTTCATGAAATGATATTAAGTGAAGATGGTTCTTATACCGCTTATTCCAACGAATACAAGGAGCATTATCACTCCACAAAAGACGGGGCTCTTCATGAGTCGTTGGTAAAGCATGTCAACCCATCGTTGGGATTAAAAAAAAATCAAGATGAAATTAATATCTTAGACATATGCTATGGTTTGGGTTTTAACGCTTTGGGAACTATCTTTTATTATAGAAATAACAACTTAAAATCAAAATTAAATATATATTCTCCTGAGTTGGATAAAACGTTGGTTCAGTCGCTAATGGATTTCACTTATCCTAAAGAGTTTGAATCGCTAAGACCCATTATTGAAGCCATCAGTAAAGATGGAATTTACAAAGAGGATTCTATTTACGTAGAAGTGTTTCTAGGCGACGCTAGAGAGTATGTAAAAAGATTTGAAAATAAATTTGACATAGTGTATCAAGACGCGTTTTCGCCAAGTACAAATCCCATACTTTGGACAAAAGAGTATTTTTCAGACATAAAAAACGCTATAAAAGAGAATGGAGTTTTAACTACCTATTCAATTTCTCTCGCGACTAGATTGGCTCTATATGAGAATGGCTTCAATGTATATCTCAATGTTGGAAAAAACCATAGAACAGCGACTATTGCGTCTCGCTCAAAACTTGATGAACTTAAAGAAGTAGATATGAAACATAAAATTAGTTGCAATCCAAATGCTAAATCTTTGAGAGATTAGAAGAGAGTTGGTTCTAAAGCTTTGAGCTTGTAGCTGCGTCTGTGAATATCGCAATAGCCATGCTTCTTAATCATTTCGATATGAAGTTTGGTTCCATAGCCTTTATGTTTTTCAAACTGATACTCAGGATACTTTTTTGACTCTTTTATAATATCTACGTCATGAGTCACTTTAGCGATTATTGACGCGGCACTCACTTCTGCAATCTTGCCATCAGCCTGTATCATGGTTTCCAATCCATCTATGCCATACTTACAGTTACCATCAAATAAAAAATTATCCGTTGGCATGTTTTGCATTATCTCTAAAAGACCTTTTTTCAAACAAGCAGATACTCCATGCTTGTCTATCTCTTTGGCGGAAAACTTTACCACATGATAATCAGCGCTTTGAACGATGAGTTGAAATAATAAATCTCGTTTCTTTGGAGATAACTTTTTAGAGTCATCCAGTCCCTCAACGCGAGTATGTAAAATACAGCCCGCGATCACTAAATCGCCAGCGATTGGTCCTCGACCCGCTTCATCTATGCCACATAACTTATTCATTTAATCTCCTAAAGCCCATATGTCGAATGGTAACATCTCTACCTTAGATAAAGGGTGAGATATTTTTCCTTCTTTGTTCATGGTGACCGCCGTTACTTTTTTGATTGAGTAAGTGAAAATAAACGCTTCAATGCTTTCTAATTTTTTGAAAAGCAATCTTTCGTCCGTAAATGGTTTGCATAAGACAATTTCATCCGTCTCGGGAAGATAAAAATCTATGCCATCGTCATAATAACAATTCGTAGAAGATTTTAACAGCTCAAGATAAACCATGTTTTCAAAAAGTTTACTGAAATTCTTTTCAATGGTTAACGCGCTTTTTATTGCAATGTCACAGAGAAATATTTTTTTAGTTGCTTGTGGATAGTTGAGTTTTTCTAAATTGTATATATAGCCTTTTGAGAGTATGCTCTCAAAAGATTTATAGAGTTTATCTTTGGAAATCTTGCGAGTAAGTTTTAGTCGTTCATATATGGAAAAGGGAGAAACTTTTTGAGATAGTATTCTTGCGCAATAGCAAAGTATGTCAAATTCAATATCACTTAAAGTATATTTCAAAGTTTGTTGCAAAAAAATATTTCTCTCATCGGACGCAACGGTATGCATGATGGGCAAACCACCAAGTTGAAAGAAATGGTTTAAAGCGCTAGAATCATATTTGTGCTCATAAGCTAAAAACTCTTCATAATCAAGCGGAAAAAGTTGCAATGTTTGTAGCATGTCAATTTTATAGTTTACTTGTGAAGTGACAATAACTTGGGAAATATTAATAAGATTAATGTTTGGGTTGTAATTGTCTAACGCAACTGTAGTTATTTTATTTTTATTACAAAAGTGACTCAATTCTTTGTTTAACTCTTCTATGTCGATTCTAACGTCATTACAGTTAATATATAAATAGGCGCTTTTTTTTAAAGACAACAAATAGTGTTTTACCAGTTTAGATTTTCCACTCTGAGTAATTCCATGTATTTGATAGGAAATATTATCGTCTATGAAAACTTTTCTGTCATGATATTTTTCTACAATAATGTCTGTTTTATAAAATTCTTCTAGCAAAATTTTCATGTCAATCCTAAATTTAAATATTTACTATTATATCTATTCCTTATTAAAAGGAAGTAAATTTATAAATAATTCACTTTTAATGCCCTAAATCATTGAATATGAGTAAGTAATTTGCTATAATTCGCCACCCTTAAAATAGTTAGGCAAATAGTTAGATTAAATCTGACGAGTTCTTTAGAAGGAAAAACATGGAAAAAATTCGTTTAAAATTGAAAGCTTACGATCATCGTGTATTAGATAGATCTGTAGCGTCAATCGTTGAGGCTGTAAAGCGTACAGGTGCACAAATTCGTGGACCAATCCCTTTGCCAACAAAGATTCGTAAATATACTGTACTTAAATCAGTTCACGTTAACAAAAAAGCTCGTGAGCAATTTGAAATTCGTATGCACGCAAGAATGATAGATATCGTTTCTGC
>CALDOC010000407.1 GCA_937914675.1 uncultured Sulfurimonas sp. | reverse complement strand
AAAATAAAGTAACGAAAAATATTTATGATGGCGTTGTCTTCTTTGAGTTTGTTGTACGTAACGACCATCGAAGAGCGAAAACCGATAAGAACGAGAAGTGAGAAAGAAAAAATGTCAATCGCCGTATAGTAAAGAGACAAGTCGCTTTTTAAAATGACCATGGAGAGATAAATCTTAAGTCCAAAACCCATCATAACCGAGAAGAGCCCAATGCCGATGGAAGAGTAAAAATGCTGTTGGATTGTTTTTGTCATGACGCGATTATATCAACTATGCTTTAAAACGCATATTAAAAATCATAACAACGTATTTTTATTTATTTGTTAAGATTTCTTGTATTATATTTATGCTAATATATTTAAAATTAATTTAAGGAAACTCTATGCAAACAACAACATTCAATGGTACAACGGTAAATCTAGCGGGTACGCAAATCAATGTTGGCGACAAAGCGCCGTCCGTAATTGCTACTGGAACTGATTTAAACGATGTGGAGATAGGCGGGGCGAAAGATAAAATACAGTTAATCATAACCGTTCCATCTCTTGACACCGCAACTTGCGCGTCTGAAACTAGAAGATTTAACATGGACGTAAACAACCTGGAAATTTGTGAAACCACCGTAGTCTCTATGGATTTGCCTTTTGCGTCTGAGCGTTTTTGCTCAACAGAAGGCATTGAAAATCTAACTGTCGCTTCTGACTACATAGATAAAGAAGTAAGTAAGGCTTACGGCGTTTTAATGGACGACAACAAACTCAAAGGCTTAAGCGCTAGAGCCGTGTTTGTCGTAGATAGAAGTGGTCATGTAGTCTACAAAGAGATTGTTCGAGAAGTAACGGACGAGCCAAATTACGAAGCCGCTTTAGATGCCATCAAAGAGGCTAGATAGATTCTAATCTTCACTTAAGAGTATCGTCTTCATACTCTTTTGCTCTACTTTTAGATTGTAGTCGTTAAGAATATTTTTAATGTCGATTATATTGACGTCAAAATTTTTCTTTAGCATATCGCCAAAGTATTCAAAATATTGCGCTCTTGATACGCTGTTTAGTTTTAAAAACTCTAAAAAATCATAAACGGATAAACTATAAGTAAAATTATCATCTATTGCCATAGCCATATCTTGTTTGTATTTTCCCTCATACATAGTTATATTTACAATATCATAAGAGCCAAAAAAGCAAACCATCATTCACTCATACTGGTGTTTTTATTTAATCTCAATCCTGTAAACCAACTTCTCAACTCCCCTCACGACGTAAACGTAATTCCCGTCTATGTAGTGAGTGTCAGAGTATGGCCATATCTCGCTAGAGACGCCATTTTTATAGAGATAGATTTTAGAGTCTTTTACATAGGTCAAGAGTCCATTTTTGACCTCTCTCAGTTGGGCGTCTTTGGCCACTTGCCTAGGCGTCGACTCATTTTTCCCAAGCGAGTAGAGGTATTTGTCATCCCCGTCTACCCATGCCATGAGACCATCAAGCAATTTTGCGCTTCCCGAAAGATTAGCGCTTAGTTGTATATGAGTGGATGGGTTGGAGAGATTGGCGTAGTAGAGTTTGTTTGGAGCGCTATTGTACTCCGCAAACACCACCCTGCTCTCGTCTATTCCATTACACGTCTCCACTGTCTCAGTCGTATTGGTCAGACGCGTCGCCTGTTGGCTTGTCATATCATAAACATAGAGGTCATAATTGGATGGCGTTGAAGAGATGTTCGCGGAAGCGCAAAAGTTTTTATCACCAAGAAAGTAACTCCAGTTTAACCAGTATTTCGCGTCACTTGGCTTTTTGACGTCAACAACGCTCTTCGCGTTTAAGTCGTAAAGATAGAGGCTTGAGTAGTATGAGTTGATCCATAGGAGATTGTTTTTGTATACCACGGGGTGTTGTCCCGTCCCTATTTTGGAAAGCTTGTCGTCGGCTAAAAAGATTGTGCTGTCAAAGGTGAGTTCCGTGCCATAGAAGGCTATGGCTCCGGTAAACGAAATGTCGTAATATCTGTCATAATGAACCGTACCCAAATCATATCGACTCTCACTCTCACTCGTGAGATTGAGTCTCACGAGTGAGTTGGACTCTTTATAGGCGAGATAGCCACCGCCCACTTGCATGACGCTACCATCTTTTCCTAAACTCCTCCATGGAGTCAGGTTCGAGTTTTCCTTGTAGAGAACCGTTCGCGTGACTGTGGTTGATTTGTTCGAAGCGTCCGTGGCTTTGATTTGAATGGCGTAGTTCTTCTCAACCAAACCTCTCATGTCGTAAGTGGCGCTAAAGCTCTTCGCGTTCGCGCTATAAATCGTTTGATCGCCCATTTTTATGGTTACGGTCGTGGCGTTTTGATCATCACTGACGCTGCCGCTTATGGAGAGGGTGTCACCCACGACGCTCTCGTTGAGTGGTGAGGTCATGGTGATGACTGGGGGATTGTTTAACTCGTGCGTTATCTCTTTGCTTAGATATTCACCGCCCGCGTCGCTCACCTCCGTTTTCAAGACGTATGTTTTTGGCGCGTACGCCGTGCTGTTCCACTCCCACTCATAACTGTCGTTTGAGTCATAACAGCCATATCTCGGGTTGGAGCAGTAATTTTTCTCTTTAACGTCGGCCATCAACATGTCGTCCAAGTAAAACCGCACTCCGCTGAGACTCTCTTTTGAGGACGCCGTGGCGATGACCGGTATGACTCCCGTCGTTGCCCCTAGACGAAGAGAGAGATTTAGATTGGTGTTGTAGGTGGTGATCGGGGTATAAAAAGTTATGTAACTTGAATCTTCTATTTTAAGTTCATTGTCCAAGCGGTGATTTCCATTGGCGTACGCGGCGCTGTTGAATGAGTAAGGAAAGTATGGCTTGACGACACTCTCGCCAATTTTTTTCGTGTCGAGATAATAAATCACTTTTTGGACGTTTGCGCTTGCGTCAACGAGAGTGTTGATTGTTACGACTCTATTGAGAGGCATGGTGGCGTTCACGTCGTTTTGAGTGAAGAAGAGCGCGACGCCTTGGATTGGGTTGACGAGCAACTCGGTCGCGCCATTGTCTCCAGACAAAGAGAGTTCGTCGTCCAAAGAGACTATTCTATAATTGGTGGGAACTTCCGTATAATCTTGCACGGAGTAGTTGCCCCCACCAGAGGCCAAAGTCGTCACTTCACTCCAATTTTTCAACGCGCGACTCTCGCTAATGAGACTCTTTTCCACTCGATACCCTACTGGGTCTACGTAGCTTGACTCACTCCAACTGATAAGCGCCACTTTCGAGTCGGCGTTATAGACGAGAGACAGTTGCGCGCCATGGGTTGGAATTGGATTCGTCGTAGGGGTTGGCGTAGGAGTCGGATTTGGAGTTATGGGTTGAACAAGGTCTGGAGTCTGCGTTGTTTGAGAATTCGGCTCCTCCTCGTTATTTCCACAAGCGCCCAAAGAGAGTATCCCTATAATAAGAAGGGTTACAATATATTTCGTTTTCATCGTTTAGCCTTTCAATCGTAATACATTTGAAAAATGTACAATTTACACTGAAACTCGTTTAAAAAAAATTCGCATAAAAACACCATCCCTCATTGTATAATAATTATCCATAAGTATATATTTAAAACAACGGTAAATTTATTTTTAACATATTGGAATTAAAAAACAAAATCTACGACTTAATGATGAAGAGATGGGAGTGTTCCAATTCTAACTCAACCACGATGGACTAAAAGTCCATAGTTTTAACTAGCGGAGGGGAACAATAAATCTTTAAATTTATACTTTTAATTTACGCTACAATTTTGTCATGAAACTATCACACCTTAAACAGATACTTGCCTACCTGCAAGACTTTACAAAAATATCGGCTATCCACAGAGTGAGCGACACGACCATTAAGATTGTATTTGACAAGAATGATGAGATTTACTTTAACATGCGACGCTCAGATTCTAGTATGTTCAAGTGTGAAGAGTATCCTCGTTCCAAGATTTACAACGCTCCATTTGACGTGATACTGGCAAA
>CALDOC010000406.1 GCA_937914675.1 uncultured Sulfurimonas sp. | reverse complement strand
TTGACTCCCATATATATGAAAATCATAAATGATATGGAGACGCTAACGACTTTTATAAAATAATCTTTGTTAAACACGCTTAGACTAAATAGATGCAAAATTAGAGCCATATAGAGCGATATTAAGGTTAAAGCTCCAAGAAAACCTGTGCGTTCAACTACAAAAGCAAAGATAAAATCACTTGTCGCAATGGGTAAAAAACGCATTTGAGTTTGAGTCGCTTCGTTCTTTTCTTGACCCGTCCAACCACCTGAACCTATGGCGATTATGGATTGCTGCACATGATAAGATGGCTCTTCGCTTAAAAAGTCCAGTATCCTCGTTTTTTGATAATCATGCAACATGAATTTATAGGCTAAAGGGGATATAAGTATAATTGTCGTAAAAATCACTACCCAAATTTTCCAGTAAACGCCAATAAAAAATAGAACTCCATATCCAATGAGCAGCAAGACTAAAGCCGTGCCCAAATCGGGTTCTTTGGCAATTAGGACAAAAGGTATAAGGATATATAAACTAAGTTTCGTAAAATCTTTTAATCTGTAACCCGCAATGGGAGGAGGATTTTTGTGAATAAGGTAAGCTAACATTAAAATAAGAGCGGGTTTTACAAACTCCGAGGGCTGTATTGTAGCGTTTATGAAAGGTATGTCTATCCATCTTTGAGCGCCCAGACGAGCGTGACCAAAAAATTCAACGGCTAAAAGAAGTCCTATGTTCGCCCAATATATCAAAGGTATAAACCAGCTCATTCGTCGTATGGGTAGAAAGAAAATACCCAAATACACTAGAGAGGCGACTCCCACGTACGCCATCTGCTTATCCGCGAGAGCTGGAACAACCTCGCCAATCAACCAGTTTGAAATAATAACCAAAGGGATAATGAAAATGATGGAAAAAAAGTCAAATTGCGCTAAAATACTCTTATCAAATCTCCACAAGTTTGTAACTCCATATAATTATTAAAAGAATTGTAGCATAAAAGGTTTAAGTAAATGAGAGAAGTAAAAGAGTACGTTTGTGAAAATCCAGAGCGTTTAGATGCGTTTTTAGCTCTACAGATAGGTCAAACGCGTTCTCAAGTAGCGCAACTGATAAAACAAGATTGCGTTTTAGTGGATGACAAAAAAGTCTCCCGCCCAGGCGTAAAGCTGAAAAAAGAACAAAAAGTAATAGTGGAATTTCCAGAGGCTAAGATAGCTAAACCCCTAGACGTTGATTTTGAAGTAGAGATACTTTATGAAGATGACGACATATTGGTTATAAATAAACCAAGTGGCGTAACTGTGCATCCAGCTCCAAGCGTTAAAGAAGCGACTTTAGTCGATTGGCTTAAACATAAAGGAGTAAGACTCTCCACGATAAGTGGAGAAGAACGTCATGGCATCGTTCATAGGTTAGATAAGGGTACAAGCGGAACCATGGTTATCGCCAAAAATAATGAAGCTCATGAGCTTTTGTCCCTTCAGTTGCAAGACAAGAGCATGGGACGTTATTATCTAGCGGTTGTCACTCCTCCTCTTAAAGATGATTTGACCATCGTTGAGTCAAACATAGGCAGAAGCTCGAATAATCGTTTAAAAATGGCATGTGGACTGGCGCATGGAAAATACGCCAAAACGGTGTTTAAACAATTATTGCAGAGTAATGACGAAAAAAGTCAGCTTATAGCTTGTAAACTTTTCACGGGAAGAACGCATCAGATACGCGTTCATTTAGAGAGTCTAAACCGTCATATCATAGGTGATCACATTTACGCTTTAAGCCCAAAAGCTGAGAAATCGGAACGTATCTTGCTTCATGCTTATATTATATATTTCATACATCCCTCAACCAAAGAAAAGTTATATTTTAAAGCGGGATTCGATGAGATTATGAGTGAAGCTATAGATAAAAAATTTAATGGGGAGAAGATTAATGAAATTATCGACACTGATAACGTTATACGCAGTTTCGCTACTGATTCTTAGCGGTTGCTCCAATTCTAATCCAACGCCAAAAAAAGAGGCGATTGTAGATGATTCTCTACCAATTGTAGAGCTAACTAAAAACGGACTTTTTGTAGATATGAAGTCCATAGCGTTTGAATGGAATATCGTTAGCGACCCAAAAGTCAAAGGTATTTACATCTATAAAACCACTCCAGATACAGAAGAAAAAAAGGGAACGTTGGAGTACTATACGACAATTAATAGTAGATTTTCAACGCACTATATCGATAGAAGCGTAACTCCAGCCACTAAATACGCATATGCGTTTAAGACGTTTAGCGAAGTTGCCGAAGGTAGACAGAGTAAACTGATTTCAGTAAGTTCATTGCCTGTTTTAAATTCCGTAGTTTGGGTGCACAGTCAAACGGGTATGCCAAGAACCGCAAAAATTCTTTGGAGACCTCATACAAACGAAAGAGTAAAGTCTTATATCATAGAAAGAAAAACTTTTGAAGATAAAGAGTGGAAAGAGCTGGCAAAACTTAATGGTCTTTTAAACGCAGAGTACATTGACACGGAGCTAAAAGACAACTATGTTTATGAATACCGCATTCGCGTTGAAACTTATGATGGAATAGTCTCGTCTCCGAGCGAAATTGTAAAAGTGGTGACAAAAGCTTTGCCTAAAGGCGTAAGCAAAATAAAAACCACTACAAGTTTAGCAAAGTCCATAAAAATAACTTGGGATGAATCCATCGCTAAAGATTTCGCTCTTTATTATCTTTATAGATCGGAAAAGGTTGATGGCGATTATGAGTTAATAGCCACTTTGCACAACTCAAACTTCTTGGATAAAATAAACGACGATGGCAAAAAATATTTTTACAGAGTGAGCGTAGTGGACAAAGACGGACTTGAGTCCGAGCATGACGAAGTGTCGGTTCAAGGGATGTCCTTAGAAAAGCCAGACGCGCCATCAGTTGTTCAGATTAAACTAATAGATAAGACAATCAAGTTGTTTTGGAGTAAAGTTGATTTAAGAACGAAAAGTTACATTGTCGTTAAAAAGCAGAAAAAAGGTTGGTTTGACGAAAGCGTGGAAGAGTTTTCGGGCATTGAAAAAAGAGAATTTATAGATACGAAAATTGAGAATGATACGTTGTATAGTTACAGAGTTTACGCAGTTGACGTCAATGGCATCAAGTCTCTATCAAGCGTTGAAGTGAAATTACAAACTCCAGAATCAACAGAGATAATCATGAAAGAAAAAACATCGACCCAACAAGCGATTCAAAAAGAAGTAGCGGCTCCATCTCTTAAATCAAAGAGCGAAGTAGAGGTGATTTCACCTATGACAGACCTAAACGTAAAAGAGTTATAATGCCACATTTACACATAGAAAAGTTTAAAGAAATTGAGTTTCCTTGTAAAGTGGATGAAGTCACGTTTAACTTTATAGCGAGCAATCACAATCACAATAACGAAAAATTAATATCGGTGAAGATTGATGAAGACGACTTCTTTTTGCTCGTTAAAGAAGAGGAGAATAAGTCTCTTTTAAAATCGGACAAACTGACGAGGCCGGCGTCCATATACAACGTTCATCGCGCGCTTTTGTCTTACGCCAAAGTCGCCAAACTAAACGTTATCTCTTCGAACGTTCCAGAGTATCAAAAAAACGTACATCTTGAAAAAGTTACCGCTCTTAAAAGCATAGAATATTTCGCTTCAAACTTTCCAACGGACAGAGAAGTTAGAATTGAAGTGGGTTTTGGTTCGGGACGTCATCTTCTGCATCAAGCGGCGAAGCATAAAGAGATATTGTTTATAGGCATAGAGATTCACAGACCATCTATCGAACAAGTTTTAAAACAAATCACTATCCAGAATTTGGACAACCTTTTCGTCTTGGATTATGACGCCAGATTGTTTATGGAACTCGTTCCATCGAACTTGGTAGGCAAAGTTTACGTTCATTTTCCAGTTCCATGGGATAAAAAACCGCATAGAAGAGTCATTTCGACGTCTTTTATCGAGGAGTCTAGACGGGTTTTAAAGGTTGATGGCAGACTTGAACTTCGAACCGACAGTGAAAACTATTACGCTTATTCGTATGAAACTTTCATAGCGTTCCATAAAACCACTCTTCAAATAAACAAAAATAAAGACATAGCCATTAGCTCAAAGTATGAAGATAGATGGAAAAAGCAAGAAAAAAACATTTATGATTTAACCATGGTCAATGAAGAAGAATCTCCTCTTTTAGGCGTTGATGGAAATTTCGAATTCTCAAAATTAAATCTAGATTCAAAAAAAGTATTAGCGCTTTATGGCAAAACCCAGAAGTTTGAGGGTGGATTTATACATTTTGAAAGAGCTTTTACAACCTCCACTGGAGTCATGACGCGTTTGTCCATGGGTAGTTTTGACAGGCCGGAACATTTATATCTTCTGGTGAACGCATCCGAGATAAGATATTATCCTTCAAATCCATTGAAGTCTAAAAGTAATTTAGCGGCGCATAAATTTTTGGACAGGTTTCTTAATGAATAAAGTAATTATCGCGGACAATTTATCTCTGTCGTATTCAAACAATGAAACCATTATAAACAAGGTGAAGTTTTCTATAAACAGCGCTAGTTTTGTATTTATAACGGGCGCGAGCGGTAGTGGAAAATCTACGCTGCTAAAGTCATTGTATGGCGCGTTAAAACCAAATGAGGGGAGTCTGATAGTTGGTGGAGTGGAGCTTCGCGGCGTTTCGTCTTCTAAGCTTAATTTTTTAAGAAAGCATATTGGCATTGTGTTTCAAGACTACAAACTTGTCAAAGAGTGGACTATTGAGAAAAACATAATGTTGCCTCTCATAATAAATGGATATGAAAAGAGCGTAACGCAAAATCAAGTGGATTCGCTTTTAAAACATGTTCGCCTCAAACATCAAGCTGGAAAATATCCACTTGAACTAAGTGGTGGAGAGCAGCAACGCGTCGCCATGGCGAGAGCGCTGTCTCATAATCCCATCTTAATATTGGCGGATGAGCCTACGGGAAATCTTGATGATTACTCCGCCGAACTTATATGGAATCTATTGGTTGGCGCAAACGAACAGTTAAAAACGACCGTTATTGTTGTTACTCACCATATTCCAGAGAATATTAAAGTGGATTACAAACATTTTCATATTGAATTTGGGAGAATAAATGAAGTCAATTAAGAACCATCTCTCTTTGGTTATTGCGCTTTTGAGTATACTTTTTTCTATTCAAGTTTTTATTATCGTCGATAGATCGATCAGCGCTTATGAAAAAAATCTTGCAAATAATTATTCAGTCGTAGTCGTTTCCCAAAAAACATTAGATTCAAAATTAATCATTGACTCAAATCCAATTATAGCCGACATATCAAGTTTGACTCCAGATAGCGTTATAAAAAGATTAAACACTGGTATGAGCGCAACAAACATAGAACTTTTAAAAGTAACTCTTCCTAAATTTTATCAGGTTAAACTAACGAGTTATCCATCCCCCCAAGAGATAGAGCTTTTAACAAAAAAATTACTCGATTACAGCTCAGTCATTAAAGTTGAAAATTTTTCCAATAATCATGATTCCATCTATAAACTCCTATTGCTTTTTAAAACGGTCATAACGGTTTTTGCCATATCCATGATAGTGGTTACCACTCTGCTCATATTTAAAGAGCTGAAGATTTGGCAATTTCAGCATAACAATCGCATGAGCATTATGGGACTTTTTGGGGCTCCCACATGGATGCGTTCAGCTGTGCTTTTTAGATTGTCCATAGTTGACGCCTTAATTGCGAGCGCTTTTTCTTTTATACTGTTTTCTGTAATATCAACCGACGCTTGGGTTTTGGAACAGTTTGCCAACATTGGAATAAACGTAGTGATATTTGATCCAATCTCGGATTTTTTATCAATGGTTGCAATTGCAATGTTTTTGTCAATCATATTGGCGTCTTTAATCGTTTTATGGCATAAAGAAGAGGTATGATTCGTTTAATAATTTCTCTAATATTTCTTCTTTTGTCCTTAAACGCCAAAGAAGACATAAATAAAAAAATCATCACGACTAGTTCTGAAATAAATTCGTTTGCCGAGAATTACTCAAACGTAGACAAAAAGATGAAAGATACGGCAATAGCCATTTTGAAGCAAAAAAGAAAACTTGCCCAGCAAAATAAGTATCTTGAAGAGTTAAAAAAAGAACTTTTAGAAAAAGAGAGCAGTTATCAGGCAAACATATCTCAACTCACGTCTTTAAAAACTTATGAAGGCAAGTTGAAAATAGATCAATCAAAAATAGAAGAGAAACTCGTTTTTCTCATAGCGCAAAGCGTCTCGCTTTCCGTTATATTAGAAGCTAAAAATACGGTGGACATAGAGTCTCTCATAGAATTTGAAGTGTTAAATAGCATGTTAAAAGTTTCTAAAGACAAAGTAAGTCAACTCAACGACACGTTTTTTGTAAATTCTAAGGATATTTCGATATTAAGTGAACAAGCTTCATCCTTGGAAGCGGCAATTATGAGCATAGACGAAAAACAAAAAAACGTGTTGAAAATACAAGCGGAGAATAAAAAAGCGCTAAGAAACTTAGAAAAAGCCAAATATTCTTATAAAAGAGAATTGAAAAGCATTATTGAAAAGCAAAACGCGTTAAAGAACACTTTGGCAAAGTTAAATATCATAAAAATAGATGAAATAGAAAAAGCAAAAGAAGAAAAAGAAAGAAAAAACGCTTTTGAGCAGAAGAAAGTTATGATTGACGATACTCTTCCAACAGTTAAAAAACATGGCAATAGTTATCAAAGCGTCGAGACGAAAAAGTACGTGGGGATGAAAACAATCGCCCCTCTTGATGGCTATACGCTAACTAAAGCGTATGGAAATTATACAGATCCGATATATGGAATAAAAATTTTTAATGAATCCATATCCTTAAAGCCAAAAGTGAATAACTCCATGGTAAAAACGGTATTTAATGGCAAGGTTATCTACGCTGACAAAACCGCCGTATTAAATAACATTGTGATTGTTGAACATAACAATGGTTTGCATACGATATACGCAAACCTAGCGCAAATCGCTCCAAACATAGAGAAGGGCAGAAAAATAAAAAAAGGCTCTGCTGTGGGGCGAGTTGATGACGAACTCGTCTTTGAAGTAACTCAAAAGTCTTATCATATAAATCCAATAGAGTTATTTAATTAATATTTATATTTAGATATAATTTCGAAAATAAAATATTAGAGAAAAATATGAACTTTATACAAACGCGTGGGAACGATGAAAGTAGAGCGAAAACTGTAACCTTTTCAGAAGCGATTTTAGCGCCAATAGCTTCTTTTGGTGGACTTTACGTCCCTGAAAGTTTACCTTTTTTAGGTGAAGATTTTTTAAACAAACATATTAACTCTTCATATAAAGAGTTGGCTTCGGATATGCTATCTCGTTTTGAGATAGATATAAAACAAGAAGTTATTGACGAGGCGCTTGCGTTATACGATAATTTTGACGACGCGAACAATCCCGTTCCTGTAAAAAAAGTAAAAGAGAATCTTTATATCAGTGAACTTTATCATGGCCCAACTCGCGCCTTTAAAGACATGGCTCTTCAACCTTTTGGCGTCGTATTGTCATCCATAGCGCAGATGCGAAACGAGCATTATCTTATCTTGGCGGCGACTAGTGGAGATACGGGTCCAGCCGCTCTTGAAACGTTTAAAAATCGCCGAAACGTTCGAGTCGCTTGTCTCTACCCTGATGGTGGCACAAGCGACGTTCAGCGTTTGCAAATGGTGACGGAAGACGCCAAAAATCTAAAAGTCATTGGAATTCATGGAGTTTTTGACGACGCTCAAAACGCTTTGAAGCGCCTTTTGGCTTCTGAAGAGTTTAAGAGCGCTTTAAAGAAAAAAAACGTTTTGTTATCAGCCGCGAATTCAGTGAATTTTGGTCGCATCATCTTTCAAATCATTTATCATATTCATAGTTATTTGGAACTTGTTCGTCAAAACGCGATAAGCCTTGGTGAAAAAGTTTATCTCAACGTTCCAAGTGGAAACTTTGGCAACGCGCTTGGTGGCTATTACGCTTGGAAAATGGGACTAAGCGTTGAAAAAATAATTATCTCTTCAAATGAAAATAACGTTTTAACGAAACTCATTAAAACTGGTAAATATGATTTAAGAGACTCCTCAGTCGTTTCTACGACTTCACCTGCTATGGACATACTAAAATCATCAAATATAGAAAGAATTTTGTTTGACATGTTTGGAAGCGATAGAACAAAAGAGCTTATGGAAAATTTGGAAGTCGACAACGTTTACGTGCTTACTTCTAGTGAATTAGAAAAACTTCAAAAATCTTTTGACGCGGATTATTGCGATGGGGACGAGGGTAAAAAGTATATCAAAGAGACATTCGCGAATGACGGTTATTTGATGGACCCTCATACCGCCACATGTATGAAATCGTATGAAACATGTTCAAATCCCGAGATAAAAACTATTGCTTATTCAACTGCCGAATGGACAAAATTTTCACCAGTCATCGCAAGCGCTTTAACTGGTGAAGTGGACGCTCATGACATGGACGCTCTAGAGAGTATCTCCAAAACGGCAAACCTTGACATACCAGACATGATTAAAGGGCTATTTACTAAAAACGTTGCGCAAAATTTAGTTATTAATAAAGAAGATATAGAAAAAGAGATACTGAAGTTTTTATAACGCTAAAGTTTTTAACTAAAAGCTGATATAATCGAAAAAATTGAATAAATAGGATATAGAATGTATAGTGCTTTATTTGAAGACGAAGACGATGTTTTCTCTGGTTCGCCAAAATCAAAATTAATGGACGTTGTCTTTAACGCAAACAATGACGTTGTTAGACATGAGTTGTCAAAGTTTATAGAAAAAGTTGCAACTATGGAGCTTATGCTTGAAGAGCATGTGGGTGAAGACGTAGATAGAGCGATTAAGATGTTTGAAGCCAATAATTTAGGCGTTTCCGACGTAAAGGCTAAAAGTCTTTATATTGAGTTAATGGGCGCGATTCTTTCTCAAAGCGAATAGGAATTGTTTAAAACAATTTTACAAGTTTTTTTATCTTTAGCGTTTCTGATGAGTGTTACTTTTGCAAGTAATCTGACTCTAGATAAAGAAATAGCGCTAAAAAAAGATATTCAAAAGAAAATTCTTGTAAAATATGGTTCTAGCGAACGACTTTTTACATTTAGATGGACTTTATATAAAAATGGCGGTCTTGTAACGCATCGTTCGTATGATAGAATCGTCGCGCAAAACATACTGTATTTGCGAGCTCAAAATCAAAGTTTTAGGCTTGAACTAAAGCCTAGAGGCGCTGACGCTTTTAACGTCCCTTATATACTAGTTAAATTTAAGAAGTTTGATTTTGAAAAAAAAGAAGCTGTGTTTGATATATTTTTATCTGATGATAAAAGTCAAATATCTCTAACATATCTGAAAAATAGCTAAAGTGAGAAAATGCAAAGAGTAGAAGCGGAAATAGCAAGGTTGATAGCTGAGTGCGATAACGATGAAGTGACTCGTCTTTTTGGAACGCTGAGCGGTGGCAAAAGATTGCGCGCTAAGCTGATTTTAAAGATAGCTCATTCTGATGAGAGAGCGCCTCTTTTAGCGGCTATAGTGGAATTGATACATGGAGCCTCTCTGTTGCATGACGACGTTATCGATGAAGCCATGACTAGACGAGGCGTTAGCTCCGTGAATGCGACGGATGGCAGTAAAACAGCCGTAATGCTTGGCGACATACTTTATTCAAAAGCGTTTACCGAACTTGTAAGCTTTGAAAAAGAGATAGCTAGAATAATCGCTTCTTCCGTAACCGCTCTAAGCAAGGGTGAAATGATAGACGT
>CALDOC010000405.1 GCA_937914675.1 uncultured Sulfurimonas sp. | reverse complement strand
ACAATGACATCTTCGATAGATTTCCAGAAGTTATCGCCGCTATGACGGAAGTTGTAGAAAAAGGTGGCTACGGCACGTCTGTAACTCCTGTTTCTCAGTTTTACTTTCAACAAGCGCTAAACAACGTTATGCAAGGCCCTTGGAACGCGATAGCTCCAGGTTACGGAAGAATGGTTCTTGGTTATTTTGGTAAAACTCCAGTTGCTCCAGATCCAGAAATAGTAAAAATCGCTTCAGAAAAGTTAAATTTACTTCCGACAACGCAAAAAGCTTTAGATTTAGCTGACGCCGATCCAAAAAAATCTTTAGAGAGTTGGATCAATAGACTCAAAGAGGAAAACATAGAAATCACTGAAGAAAATATCTTCATTGCAGCGGCTTGTCAAGACAAAGGTATCGCGTTCCTACAAGGAAAAGGCGAATTAAACGTACGAAAAATATCTCAAATGAAAGAAGATTGCAAAGGAAATTCAATGGGCAGCGGAAATTATACAGTAGTGGTAGATGGTCAAAAGTTTAGCGTTCAAGTCGCAGAAGGCGATGCGGATATTAAAATAATGGAAGTAAACGGTGAAGCGATTTCAACTCCAAGCACGTCGACTCCAAAGTCGGTATCGGGAAGTGAAATAGAAATAAAAGCTCTTCTTCCAGGTAGTGTTTGGAAAATAGTCGCTAATCCAGGTCAAAGCGTAAACGAAGGCGACGTTATCATGATTCTAGAGTCGATGAAAATGGAAATTGACGTTTACGCGATAAAAGGTGGAGTTATTAAATCAATCAATGTTGCTACAAACGATAAAGTTGTAGAAGGTCAAGCCTTAGCAGTAATAGGTTAAGAGAATGAAGTTTTTTCTAATTAAGTTACTCACCTTATTTACGCTTTTTGCGTTTACTAGCGCTTTCGCTTCAGCGGAAGCTCCAGTGGAAAAAGCGTCATCGCACCAAGAGGAAACATATAAAAGCCAGCCATTTAGCAAAATGATAGGTGGCTTTTTAGAATCAACTGGTATCGCCGTATTTATTAATCCAGATCCAAATGAAGTTAATATACATGGTGATAAAATCAGCTATTTTAATAAAACATGGGGTCGTGTAATTATGATCCTAATAACTTTTTTACTTTTTTACTTAGCCATCGCTAAAGGTTTTGAGCCATTATTGCTTTTACCTATCGCGTTTGGTGGCTTTTTAGTCAATATTCCCGTTGCGGATATGGCGGGTCCACATGGCTTTCTAGGCGTCATATACAATATGGGGCTTGCAAACGAGTTCTTCCCAATTGTTATCTTTATGGGGGTCGGGGCAATGACGGACTTTGGTCCACTTTTGTCCAATCCTAAAACAGCTCTCCTAGGCGGGGCTGCGCAGTTCGGTATTTTCGGAACGTTAGTTGGCGCGGTTGCGCTTTCTCAGTACACTGATATTTTCGATTTTACGTTAAAACAAGCGTCAGCCATATCAATTATTGGTGGAGCGGATGGTCCAACCTCTATTTTTATCGCCTCAAGATTAGCGCCTGAACTTTTGGGAGCAATTGCAGTCGCGTCATACTCATACATGGCCATGGTTCCGATTATTCAACCTCCTATTATGAAGTTCTTAACAACTGACAAAGAGAGAAGAATGAGAATGACGACGCTTCGTCATGTATCTCGTTTAGAAAAGTTAATATTTCCTATTTTGGTTCTAGTTTTGGCTATTTTAGTTTTGCCAGAATCGACTCCGCTTATTGGCGCGTTTATGTTCGGTAACTTCTTAAAAGAGTCAGGTGTTGTTGAGCGTTTAAATGACACTCTTCAAAATTCACTTATCAACATTACAACTATTT
>CALDOC010000404.1 GCA_937914675.1 uncultured Sulfurimonas sp. | reverse complement strand
CACCAAATCCACCACTCTTTCTATCGCGCTGTTAGCGACTTCCGCCAAAATGGGAATAAAGATGGAAATAAAAAGTATGCTAGATTGCGTAAAAGTTATGGGAAGGTTCCATGCCACTAAACCGAGGACTGTCAACATAAATATTTGCCACTTAAACGAGGTCTCATTTTTAATGATGTCCAACAAACCTTCAAGTGCATAACCGCCGTTTTTCCAAAGTGAATGTTTTGGTTTATTGAGACTTTGTTTCATGCTCATCCTTTAGTTTTTCTATCACGTCTCTCAACTCGTCCGCTTTTGTATTTTTGGATATGGGCGAGCCATAGTAAACGGTTATGACTCTCCGCCTAAAAAATAGTTTTCCATTTTTTGGTTTGTACTTAGAGAAACTGCTCCCAAAAATACCTTCTATAAAATATGGAATAATCACTCCCTCGTAATCAGTTTCGATGAGTTCGTAACCCCGATAAAACTTGCCAATCTTTCCATCTTTGCTTATCTCGCCCTCGGGAAAAAGTCCTACGATTTTTCCTTTTAACAGTCTTTCATGAGCTTCTTTAAACGCGTCTTTTGAAGCTTTTTGCGAAACGGGAATACTCTCGCCTTTTTTAAAAAAAGAGTGAAACGCTTTCCAATTGTATATATCTTTATCCATCATAAAGTTAATTCGTCTTTTTATTGGAAGCTGCACGATTATCCAATCCAACCAACTCACATGATTGCCTAAAAGCAAAACGGCGCCATCGTCTGGAACATTCTCTAGCCCAATGTATTTATAGACATGACGAGTGCTAGAGAGTATCTCCATAACCGCCCAAAAGGTGGCAACGACATATCTTCTAAACGTCATATAAGTCAAATAAAGACCAATTAACGTCATCATGTAAAATAACAGTTCGGAATTCATTCCAAAATACGCAAAAAGAGTCGTTACGCATAAAAAGAAAAACATCAAGATATTTTGGATGAAATTATTTCCAGCTAAAATTGTTCCTAGATGCACTCTAGGAGATAGAAACTGGATTTGAGCGTTGAGAGGAACCATCAAAAAGCCCGCGAACATGCCAAACAGAGTAAACATGAAAGCCATAATATTCATGTCATGAACAAAAGGAATTAAAAATACGAGTATTGTAATCCCAACAGAGCCAATAGCCACGAGACCCATATTGATAAAATATTTAGAATATTTTGCCGCCAATATCGAACCAACAACTATTCCAATTCCCGCAAGAGCCATAACGCCCTGAATAAAAATGGTATTGGTTACGCCTAAATTACTTTTTGCGTACTCGCCAAAGATGGCTAAAACGACTTGAGAAATCGACCAAAAAAGTCCAAGCGCTATGATTGCTTCAAATATCTCTTTTTTTCTTCGTATGGTTCTAAGGTTTTTAAAGAGATAAGCGCC
>CALDOC010000403.1 GCA_937914675.1 uncultured Sulfurimonas sp. | reverse complement strand
TTTAAGATTGGATACGCAGCTGAATATTCAGTATATAAATAAACTTATGATAACTTGCTTCGCACAAGCGACGCTCCTCATTCATTAAAAGAAATCATACATAAAGATAGTGAAAAAATTTCAGTGGAACTTATGGCTCATATGCGTAAAAATATATCTTATCAAACAAGTTTTAGACTTAAGAGCGACACTATTGATGGAGCTTCCTTATTTGCGACTTTTTCTCCCGTCGTTTCTAGCGACGATACGCTTGAAGAAATTTTGATGATAGCCCAAGACGTAAGCGCGCTTGAAGAGAGTAAAGAGCTACTTAACAAAAGAGTTGAGGAGCAAACGTCTATAAATCTAGAACAAAAAAACATGATGTTTCAGCAGGCGAAGATGGCGTCCATGGGCGAGATGATTGGTAATATCGCTCACCAATGGAGACAACCGCTTAACGCCATCGGTTTGCTGGTGCAAGATCTCGAAGACGCCTACGCATATGATGAACTAAACGAGCAATATCTCCATGGAATGGTTGAAAAATCAATGAATCAAATCAACTTCATGTCAAAGACGATTGATGATTTTAGAAACTTTTTTCAACCAAACAAGAAAAAACGGGAGTTTGACATTATAGACGCCGTTAATAAAACTTTAGACATCGTCGGTCAAACGTTGATTAAGAGTGAAATAGAACTTTCCGTAAATAGAGAAACCGATAATGAGATTCTTTTTTTTGGTTATCAAAACGAACTGCAACAAGTTATCCTCAATCTTATAAATAACGCGAAAGATTCCATATTAGAAAAAAATGGCGACGCTTCTCGCGAAAAATGGATTAGAATAAATATTAGGGACAGCGACGAGCAGGTTACTTTGAGCGTTTCTGATAACGGAGAGGGAATTCCAGAAAATATTTTAGAAAGAATCTTTGAACCTTACTACACTACAAAAGAGGAAGGCAAAGGCACTGGAGTGGGGCTTTATATGTCTAAAATGATTATTGAACAGAGCATGGGTGGAGCGTTTTGCGTTGAGAACGGTTCTGCGGGGGCGACATTTAGCTTTACTTTGCCAAAAGAAACGCAAGCAGGGGTTTAAAACGATGCCAAAAAGAAAAAAATTTGATATTTCAGTACTGATTGTTGAGGATGAAGCCAATATATTAGAACAGCTTGTTCAGCTTGTTGGAAGACGAGTGAGAGAGGTTTATAGCGCAAAAAATGGGGAAGAAGCCTTAAAACTATTTCATACTGAAACGATTGAATTAATAATTAGCGATATTGACATGCCCATTATGAATGGACTCGACTTTCTAAAAAAAGTGAGAGAAAGTGATGAAAACATCCCTTGCATACTCTCCACAGGATTAAAAAGCCTTGATGTGTTAACCAGCGCCATAGAATATGGCATTAGCTCTTTTTTGCCAAAGCCTATTCAAAAAGAGGCTCTTTTTAAAAAGATTCAAAATATCGCCTTAGAAAAACAGCTTAGAAAAGAGCTTCAAGTGAGTCAAGACGTACTCAAGCAGTATAAAGACGCGGTGGACGTTTCCTCAATTGTTTCAAAAACAGACTCAAGAGGAATCATAACTTACGTTAACAAACTGTTTTGCGAGATAAGCGGTTACAGCCAAGAGGAGTTGATTGGAAGTCCTCACAACATGGTTCGCCATTCAGGCATGTCCTCAGAAGTGTTTAGAGAGATGTGGAGTACCATTCAAGCAAAAAAAGCGTGGCATGGCAAAATAACCAATAGAGCCAAAAATGGGCAAACATACACGGTGAGGAGCGCTATTAATCCTATCTTAGACGCGGATGGCAACGTTATTGAATATCTGGCAATTCGTGAAGACGTAACCGACATGATGCAAAAAGAGAAAGAGCTTGAACTTGAAAGAGTGAAACTTTACAAGATATTAAACAACATGGAAAATATAGTCGCCATGTCTAACAAAGGAGAAGAACTCCTATTTGTAAATAATCGTTTTTTTAGCGAGTTCGCTTATGATAGTTTAGAAGATTTTTTGAAAGAGCATTCTTGCATTTGCGATTTGTTTGAAAAAGATGATAAATATTTACAAATGCTAATGGATGGGGAAGTTTGGGTTGAATACGTCTTGAATCGTCCAGATGCGATTCATAGAGCGCTGATGATAGATAAGAATGGTTCTTCTAAAATATACGCAGTGAAAGTAACTAAAATTATAGAAGAAGATAATTATTTTTATCTGATGTCTTTTAACGATATTACCGAAATAGACACTATTCGAAAAGAAGCGCAAAAGGCGGCTAAAACAAAAGGGGAATTTTTAGCAAACATGAGTCATGAAATTCGCACTCCCATGAATGGCATACTAGGGTTTACAAATCTTTTAGAACAGACTCGCTTAGATGAAAAGCAGAAACGATATATTGACATTATCAATGGAAGCACAAATACTCTTCTTGGAATTATTAACGATATTTTAGACTTTTCCAAGATTGAAAGTGGAAAGTTTGAATTAGACGTTACAGATGTGAATCCGTTTATCGAGTATGAAAAAACAGCTATGATTTTTATGGCGAAAGCGCAAGAGAAGAAGATAACGCTTGGGATAGAAGTTGACTCAAAGATTTCAGAATGTATAAAAATTGATCTACTTCGAATGC
>CALDOC010000402.1 GCA_937914675.1 uncultured Sulfurimonas sp. | reverse complement strand
CATGGGTCAAGCAAATACCGTTCAACAAAACGTAATGAGATTATTACAATAATTTTCTCAAATATTAAAGTAGCTAGGCTACTTTATATAAATTTTTTTAATTTCTCTTGATAAATACTTTGAATTCTAAATAGTTGCCTGCAGAGTAGTTGATTGATCTTATTTGCATGAGAGGTCATTTCATTCTCTGTACGTATATTAAAAAAATCAAATATATACGTATTTAATAAGTGAAAATATTCTTGATAAACTAATGATAAATCATGAGCTTTCATAGATGAGTCGCTGGTTAAATCTTTATACAAAATCTTTAAAGATTGTAGAAATCGCGAATCAGACGCAAACACCATGCTTTGCTGTTTTTTTAAAATCTTTTTAACTCTTAGCGCATACTCATATCTTTTCGCCACGGCGTCTTTTTCTTCTTTAGTAAACTCTCTATTTGAGTTTTGTTCAAATTCAAGCAGTAGATTCTCATGTATCTCTTTTTTATTCATCATCTCAAGTATGGACGTATTGACGCTTTCTACATGAACAGGCGTCGTATTTTTAAATAAAACTCCATCGCTTAAATTGTACACGTTTTGATAATTTTTTTTAAAGCCTACCGAAGTGGAGTTTATGGAGTCAATGGAGATAAGAAAGTTTGGATTGGTATAGGCTTTTTCGCCAAAGTTGGATGGATGGGTGATTATTGAATTTCTTAACGTCATGACGTCTTCATGCAAGTCTGCGTCATTCAAACTGATTTTTTTAGAATTTACATGAGTTTTAGCATGAGTGTATCCAGTTTTAGCGTCAAGAGCCAAATCTAAACCAAGAAGATACATCTCTTTAACGTCAAAGGCGAGAAATAAAAGATAGGTGGTTGAGCCAACGCAAGGCGCTGACAAATTTCCAAAACTCTCTTTGTAATTTGTTCCATTTTCAAAAAAGAAAACATTATCTTTATCTAACATATCTATAATTTGTTTTGGCGTTCTAGCGGAAAGTAGAAAGAGAATCTCTTTAAAGTGGTCAGATGATTTTATCCTCGTGAAAAGTTCAGTCGTTATGTCGAAACCATCCAAGTGCGTAACAATGTCTGGTTTAATCCCATGTCTAAATAATTCAATGAGCGTCGCTGATACCGCCACTATGAGAAACTTACCTTGATTCTCTTTTATCCATTGTATGTTTTTAAGTAGAGATGGACCAGCCGCCAAGAGGAGTACAGGTTTTTGTCCTAGGGTTTGAGTTGAATAGTTTTTTAAAATATTTAAAAATTTATACTTTGCGCTTAAATATTCCAAAGGTCTTAAGTACTGTTTTAAGATACTAGTATAAAAAAATAGGTTGTGTGATTGCGACGTAATCGTTACGTGAAAATCTCGAAGTTTCTCTTCGTTATGATTTAGCATAGGAAAATATTTTAAATAATGGTTGTATTCAAATTTAGTATATAAAAATTTGGAGGAACTGCGTACAAACTCTTCACTCGATTCAAACACGCTAAAAATCAGCATGGCGTTTTTCGCTAATTCACTAAATGGGGTGACAAAAAGTGAAAGTTTAAACAGTTCCAAATTGTCTTCAACGATAAAGTAAACTTGTGATTGAATTTTTTTATCCACTTCGACAATGTGTTTGCCTAATCCAACGCCAAAAAATATGAACTTCTCTATGCGTTTCATGTTGGACGCCACGTCGCCATTTTTGTGGATATAGCTAAATATGGAGGCGATTCCGCAAATGGGGTCTTGCATAATGTCCATATTTTCGAACATATCTAAATTTTTTTCATTTACTCCTATCTCTTTGTATGTTTTAAAAAGATTTGACTTTTTATCATGGTTAACGCTTTGCGCCACCGTTTTAGCGTATTCGTCACTATTGGAACCATACAAATATTTATTTGCGAGTATCTCTTTAACGTCAAAATAGCCATGTTCGTATAGTAGTTCATACTTATTTTCGTATAAGTTTTGTTCTAGCGCGGAGTCAAGAGCCACAATTTTTGAATAGAGTTCGCTTTGTTCATTTTGTAAGTAAGCGATATTGTCACTATACGTTTTTTCTGCGAGTGTTTGTGCGTCTTGTGAATCCACTTATGTTTTCCTTTAATTAATCATCAACATCTAGTTTTTATAAACTCATCCAAGTTGTCTATATACATGTCACAAATTGAGTTCATTTCGTCTATGAGCATTTTATCCAATTTTTTGATATGTCTTTTTTCATTTTTTAGACCTTTTGTATTGAAAAAGTCTATGATGATAGGCACTGAAAGTTGAAAGTATTCAAAAAAGACTTGCGTGAGATTGTTTGATTCTCTTCCTTGATTTTTTAAAATGAGAGAAACTATGCCCAACATGTCATATTCGTATTTGTTTACATGACTTCCTGTGGGTCTATTTGAGTACTCTTTGATACGTTCTTTTATCTCTTGTGCGTTAGTGAGTCGTTTTTTTAGCGAGTTGACGTCATTTGGAGAAAGAGTTTGTTTGGAGTGTTGTAAAAATAACTTAGATAAAGAAGTGCTTAACTCTTCTTTATCTAAAGATTTGAGTTTATTCGTCTCAACGTTTAGCGCATGCGTTGGAAGACAACTCTTGATTTTTGCGCCATCATTCATATTATAAATTGTTTGATTGTCATTTTTTACGACGGGTATGTTTTGAAAGAGAACTTGAACCGACGCGTGTAACAATCCATTTGTATAAACTACGTCTGAAAAATTGCCTTGGATTGGGAAAAGGTTTGTTTCATAATCCATGCTATTTAGCAATACGTCTTTCGTGTCTATGTCCAACTCTTTAGAGATAATATGATCACTAGAGTGCGTCGCTCCAGTCTCTTGATTGATGGCGAAATCCAGGCCGAGCAAATATGTCTCTTTAGCTTGTAGATAGAGTGAAAGTATCAGTGAAAAAGAACCGACGCATGGAGATGGAATAGAACCAAACTCTTTAAAATAGTATGTTTGTTCTTCATAATAAAAGATTTGAGACTTTTTGAATTTACTTCTGACGTCTTTGGAAACGTTTGAGCCAAACAAAAAGATGGCGTCTTTTAAAAAGTTGTCCACGTCGATTCCATCATAATGCTCACTCGATTTTTCTTCGCCGTCTATATGCGTCACTATGTCAGGTTTTATGTCGAGTTTGTATAAAGTATTTAGCACCGAGGATACGGCGATGACTAAAAACTTATGATGATTTTCTTTGACCCAGTCAATATTTTTTTTAAATGATGGACCAGCCGCTAAAACAAGTACGGGTTTATCTTTTGTAATGTCATTGACTAGTGGATGCGCTAAATTCACCATGTTGTACCCGTCATTTATATACTCAAGGGGTTTTAAAAATTTATCAAGCGTTACTTTATATGGAAAGAAGATAAACGATTGCGTCATGATGGAGTTTTGAATCTGCTTAAGTTTGTTGGTTGGATAGGTGGGGAAAAGTACGTACTTCAAGTATCTATTTTCATAAAAAGTGTCTCTAAGATAGAGTCGCGTGGTTTTTAAGAAAAGATTTTCATCATCCGCCACTGAGAAGTAGAGTGTCGCGTCTTGGGCTAAGGTATAGTATTGGGTCGTGAATAGCGAGAGCTTAAAAATCTCCAAATCATCCTCGATTATAAGATACTCCGCAGATTTTATCTTCTCATGTATGATTGGGATGTGCAAACCCAAGCGAACGCCTACAAAGATAAACTTGTTTATCTCCTTCATCGTTCCTTTTTGATCGGAGTGCTCAAAATAGTAACGAGTCATGGGGAGAACGCCAGCGACAAGTTTTGTGATGCCACCTGCTTTTTCAACCTGTTCATCGCTGAAAGTATAGATGGGAAAACCCTCAAAAGTGCGTTTGTTTTTTTTGAAGTCCACTAGTCTGCTTATGTCTTTGGAGATGTTTAAGGAATTTCCGTTATAGACGTAAGCGCCTGTTTTTATATCCTTGATATCGAAATATCCATCAATATATTCTAAATCGTACCGTGGCTCGTAGTCCCCTGTATTTATGGCGATGTCCAACGTCGTGAGTAACTTCATAAGCTCTTTATGATTTTTTGAAAAGTATTCTATGTTTTTTGAGTAAGTTTCTAGGGCTTTGTCTTCTATTGATTCCATTCTCGCTCCTTAAGTTTATGTAAATTATACTATAAAGTAAAACCATCGTCGACGATGATGTTTTGTCCGTTGACGTATTGGCTCATGTCGCTGATGAGATAGAG
>CALDOC010000401.1 GCA_937914675.1 uncultured Sulfurimonas sp. | reverse complement strand
GACTATTTCGCCATCAATAACCAACACCGAACCGATGGGAATTCCACCCTCAGTCAGACTCAACTTCGCTTCTTCTATCGCCACTTCTAAAAATTTATCCATTTTTTAGCCTTTTTCGTTCATTTTCAAATTTTATTTTTTTGCCAAATCAAAAAAAGTATCGCGGAGATTCCAGCGCTTCCAAGCACCATCGCCATCACGACGATTTGGTATCTCGCCGCTATGAGAGGACTAATTCCTGACAAAATTTGACCTGTCATCATCCCCGGCAAAGAGACCAAACCAACGGCTAAAAGCACGTTGACTTGAGGAATCATAGCCGCTTTAAACGCAAAGAAACGCGCTTTCTCGTAGTCATGACTCAAGCTTTCATGTTCAAATCGCTCCGCGCAAATAGCGACCGCGTTCATGGCGTTGGCGTATATCATCCCCGCTAAGGGAATCATAACCATGGGAACGTACAAAGACTCAAGATCTAAAACAAGAGCCAAAACTATCATAAGGTTAAACGTTCCCCCGATGGCTATGGCTCCAAACACATGAAAATACTCAACCAATCCCTTTTTCTTTAAACTTCGCAGGGCTATCAAACTTGAAACAGATACCATAAACAAGACTATGAAAACGCCAAGATAGAGAGAACCGCTTTGAAACAAAAACTCTAAAACGTAGCCTATCAACAAAAGTTGCGAAAACATTCGTAACGACGCGTAGGCTATCTCTTTGGCGTCATAAATCCATTTGTAATAAAAATATCCAACGATAACGATCGGTATCAACATATACAAAGTGTTTTCCAAAGGTATGATTTGCATATAAACTCTTACTCCGAAACTTTAGAGCATAGAAACGTATTGAGGAACTAAGCTTTTAATTTTTTGATAAATTTTAAAAAAATCTGTTGAATAAACGCGAGTGTCCGCTATGGAAGTCATAAAATTCGTATCGCGTTCGTACCTTGGAACCAAGTGCATATGAATGTGTTCAGCTATCCCCGCTCCCCCCGCTCGACCTAGATTCATGCCGATGTTCACCCCTTGAGCGTTCATCCCTTCTTTTAAAAGTCTCACTCCTTTTTGAGCGAGAGCCGACATATGAAGCCAAGTCTCATCGTCCAACTCTTCGAGTTTATCCGTATGAGTATGTGGAATTATCATAAAATGCCCAGGGGTGTATGGATACTTGTTCATGACCATAAAGCAGCGTTCGTCGCGGTAAAGCACATGCAAATCTTCATCATCTTTCTCATGAGAGCTAATGTGACAAAACACGCAACCCTCTATCTTTTTATTTGTTATATACTCGTCGCGCCATGGGGCGTATAAAATATCTTTCATAATAACTCCTTGTAAAATATTATATCTACTTTAAACAAAAGAGAGTAATATTTTGAGATGGATTTAACAACTTATTTTAAGCGATATCTAGTGATTCACTTTTCTATTGAGAGCAGTTTCTACCGATTGAATCTTTGCTTTGAGTCTGTTTTCTTTATTTTTACGAATGTCGAACTTTAAAGACGAGTAAACCCTCTCGCATGATTGAAGTTGCTCATACGCCAGTTCTATGATGGAGAGAGCTTCTTTCATGCTCTTGGCTTCAATGATTGTGCCCATGGGCGTAAGCTGATAAGGCACTCCGGACTTGTCAATGACGTCTATGATTTTGGCTACTTCATGAGAGACCGACGAACCATCGCGACCATCGTCTGAAATCGGAAACATACTAAACTCCAATAATACGCTTAACATAATTCACTCCTTTTTTAAATCTTTAATTTTACTTCAAAACATTTTCTATCGCCCTCTAGCAGTCTCACGTCGCCATCGTGAGCTTGAGCGATTTGACGAGAAAGTACCAAACCTAGACCGTTTCCCTTTACTTTTGTGCTTTTAAACGCCTCGAACAACTCTTTTTGATTCTCTATCGCGACGCCCGTATCGTAGATGTAAAACTTATGATATTGTTCATCTTTTTCATACGTTATCTCGATTGAGCCACTATCGTCGTCTTCCTCGTCAAGCTCTATGGCGTCGATGGCGTTGATGATAAAGTTTGAAAAAAGCATCTCCAAAAGGTCTTTGTCCGCGTTTAACAAAAAGTCCTCTTTTGGAAAAATAAACTCTATCTCTTTTGAATAAGCGTAATACTCTATGGACATGTCAATAGACTCTTTTAGTTCGCTCCACATAAAATTGCGTTTGTTGGCTTCCACTCCTTTACTAAACATAAGCGTGGATTTTATGATTCTTTCTATGCGAGACACCGATTTTTGAATCTCTTCGACTATGGGCACGTTTTCATCCATAACCCGTTTTTTCAAAGTGGAACTCAAAAGGGAGATCGAACCAATGGGATTTCGTATCTCATGAGCGAGATGCGCCGCCATCTGTCCCATGGTCGCGAGATTCTCTTTTCGTTTTTGCTCCGTAATGTCCGTGGCGCTCAACATGACTTTATCTTTATAAGTGGAACTTTTTATGATGTAAGATTTGGAGTTAAACGTCCATTCATAATCGTCATGTTTATACTCCAACAACTTTAACAGTTCCCACAACTCCCTCGCTTTGGAGTTTTGCAAAAAGATTGTGTTGTCATCGTTTAGAATCCATATGGCGTTTGGCAGAAACTCCACAACTTTTTCAATCGTGTCTTGCAAATGGGCGTACGAAGACTTTAGCTCGTTAAAGTCATTTTCAATCTTATAAGTCTGCTCGATTAAAAGGTTTAACTCTTCCGGGGTTACTGTCGACATTAATTCTTGAACGCAACTAAAATATTGTAAAGCGAAAGAGCGTCGTCGCTTCCGCAAAGCTCTCTTATGGAGTGCATTCCAAGCGTTGGAAGCCCCACGTCTATGGTGTCGATTCCAAGTCTCGTCGCGGTGATTGGCCCTATCGTCGAGCCGCAACCCATGTCGCTTCTCGTTACGTAGTTTTGAGTTTTTTCGCCCAAAGAGGACGCGACGTTCATAAACTTGGAGATGGTCGTGGAAGACGAAGCGTATCTTTGATTGGCGTTTACCTTTATGACTACGCCGGCGTTCATCTTTGGAGAGTGTGCTTTGTCATGTTTATCTGAAAAGTTTGGATGCACGGCATGCGCGTTGTCGGCGCTTATGAGTAAAGAACTTCTTATCATCTGCATGTAGTCGTCATAATCCTCAAACATGCGACGAAGCGTATTTTCCAAGAAACTACCCGCCGCCCCCGACGCGCTGGCGCTTCCAACCTCTTCATGGTCGCTCGCTATGAAAAGCATGGGCTGATCGTACGAGACGCTGCAAACGCTCAACATCCCGACGTAACAACTCAAAAGATTGTCGAGTCTAGCGCTCGCTATGAAATCGTCATGAAGCCCCACGTAAGCCGCGTTTTGAACGTCGTAAAAGCTAAGTTCGTTAGCGTAAATCTCTTTAACGTCCAAGACGTCAAGTTTTGAGAGTTGCCACTTTATGAAGTCCTCAAAATCGAAATCTTCATTCGTCGTAAGAATTGGAGTGATGTCGGTTTGAGCGTTGACTTTTTTGCCATCGTTGACCTCGCGTTC
>CALDOC010000400.1 GCA_937914675.1 uncultured Sulfurimonas sp. | reverse complement strand
TTATTAAAAAAATTATTTTTATTTAAAGTTATATAAGCCATAAAGGAATTATACACCATGAAACGATTAATAGGCGAATTTGAAGAGCAAAATTATACGCAAATAATTTTTCCTCACGAGAAAACGGATTGGAAAGATTATCTGCAAGAAGCGGAGTCCACATTTGTAAACATCATAAACGCGATAAGGAGATTTCAGACATGTTTGGTGGTTTGTTATGACGTCCAAGAGGTGAAAAAACATTTTGCCGATCAAAACAACATCGTTTTCGTAGAGTACGAAAGTAACGACACGTGGGCTAGAGACTGTTCGGCGCTTAGCGTCAAAGAAGGTGAGAAATCACAACTCTTGGATTTCACTTTCAACGCTTGGGGAAGCAAGTTTGAATCGAATAAAGATAACCTTTTAACAAAAACCGTTACTCCAGAAGCTATTGAATGCGACTTTGTTTTGGAGGGCGGCGGCGTTGAGAGCAATGGAGTCGACGCGATTCTCACCACTTCCTCATGCATGCTCAACAAAAGCAGAAATCCTCACTTAAGCAAAGAGCGGATAAACGAAAAACTTCATGAGTATTTTGGGGCGACGAAGATACTCTACTTGGAACATGGCTATTTGGCGGGCGACGACACCGACTCGCACGTGGACACTTTGGCCAGGTTCATAAGCGAAAACGCGATAATGTACGTCAAATGCGAAGATGAAAACGACGAACATTTTGAAGAGTTGCGTCTGATGGAAGGGGAGCTTCAAACAATCGCCAAAGAGCATGCGTATGAACTGATAGCCCTTCCCATGACGGACGGAGTTTATTATGAGGATGAGAGATTGCCGGCCACTTACGCGAACTTTTTGTTTGTCAACGGCGCGGTTTTGGTTCCTATTTATGGGGTTGGACAAGACGAGAAGGCTCTCTCTATTTTTCGAAACGCTTTTAAAGACAGAGAAATCGTGGCCATCGATTGTTCCGTGTTGATACGCCAACACGGTTCATTGCATTGCGTCACGATGAACTTTTAAAATTCACTTCACCCTCTCTAGCTCGCTCTTTTTCTCACTATTTTTTAAAATGGCGAAACCACTCATCATAAGATAAGTGGCCGCGCCAAAACCTAAAGCTATTAAAATCATTCGTTTTATTTTTTCCATTGCGCTCATGATGGAATTTTATCAAAAAATTAACGCTTACGTAACAATATTTTAATATTATTGCGCACTTTAAACATTCAAGGCTATGACACTATGAAAAAAATTATTCCTTTATCTCTTCTCACAATCGCGTCTTTATACGCGGCGGAAATCGAATTGGCTCCCATAGGCGTGGAGTCGACCATCATCACGGAGGTCGCGCAAAACGCCAAAACTTCCGCGGACGTCGCGACGGCGCTAAGCTCTAGCGTGCCAAGCATAGACATGTC
>CALDOC010000399.1 GCA_937914675.1 uncultured Sulfurimonas sp. | reverse complement strand
TAGAGCTTGACAATTTTATCGCCATGATGTTTCAAGGCGATGAACTCAAAGAAGAGTATCTTTACAAGTTGTCAAAAGTGTACGCCAAATACGCGTCTGTTTTAAACATGTACACGGATTTTTTTGAAATAGCCACCGTTTTACATGAATTTGCCGAGAGCATGATGCTTTATCAATCTAAGTTTTTAGAAGACACAAGTCAAACGGGCATATACTTTGAATCGCTCCAGTTAACGCTCGAAAATTATAGAAATCAAGTATGGAATCAAAAAGCTAAAGATCCCAAATTCTATAACGCTTCGCTTCAAAACGACATACAACTGATTATAGATTTTCTCTCAGGCAAAGAGATTGAAGATAATGAAATAGAGTTCTTTTAAATGAATTTTAAAAAATACGCATTAAATACGCGCTCTAGGATAAAAGCGACGCATTTTTTAGTAGTGTTTCTTTTATTAATCAATATAGTTTTTTTTACGCAAACGGCGCTCTCCGCAATTGTTCAGTTGGCATTGGTCATAGTGCTCATAATGCACAGCAAAGATGAGAAAACTTTAAAAGAAGAGTTTGAAAGTTTAGAAAAACGTTTGAGAGAAGACAGCGCAATATTTGATAGAAACATCATCGTGTCTGAAACCGACTTAAATGGAATTATCACTTACGTAAATCAAAAGTTTTGTGACGTTAGTGGATATTCAAAAGAGGAACTTATCGGAAAATCGCATAGAGTTTTAAGAGATCCCGAGGCTTCGGATGATACCTTCAAGCAGCTCTGGTTGAGCATAACGGCTGGGAACACGTTTCATGCGGTTTTAAAAAACATTGGCAAAAGCGGCGCTGCTTATTGGGTTGATTCGTCTATTTCGCCAATCATGGTAAATTCTAAAATCATTGGTTATAAATCGATTAGATTCGATATAACGGCTCAAGTTTTGACAAAAAAAGCTTTAGAACTCAACATAAATGAAACGGTAGGTTTACTAAAAGAGCAGAGCAGTCGTTTTGAGTTCGCAATCAACTCTTCGCGGGATGGTTTTTGGGATTATGATTTATCGAAAAAAGAGTTCTACTTGAGTAGTGGCTGGAAGAGTCGATTAGGCTTTAAACAAAACGAGGGACAAACATATTTAGAGTATTTGTCATTGATTCCGGATGAGTATAGGTTTGAACATGACAGGGCCATGCATGAGGTAATTGAAGAGCGTCCAAACGAATTTGATTTTGTGCATTTTAGGATAAAGTACCCAATCGTTACAAAAGATGGAGAAAAGATGCTCATTGAAGACGTTGGCGACGCCTTTTTTGACGAACAGAGAGAATTAACGAGGATTACGGGCTTTCATAGAGACGTAACGGAACAGGCTCGGCAAGCCAAAATGATAGAATCGCAAAATAGAATTGCCGCCATGGGAGAGATGATAGGAAACATAGCGCATCAATGGCGACAACCAATAGGCGCCATAAACAACGCCTTAAACGACTTGGAATTTGACATCGAATTGGAAGATTTGACGCATGTAGAAGCGGCAAAGTTTTTGCAAACCTCTTCAAAAATCAAAGAGTACACCGCGCATTTGAGCAAGACGATTGATGATTTTAGAAAAATATCTAGCGATGAAAAAGTAAAAAGCAATTTTTTAGTCGCTAACGTAATAGACGACGCTTATAAAATAGTGGCAACCGAGTATGGTAAACACAAGATTGATTTTTCACTTTCGAGCGTTGGCGAGTGCACTTGCGAGTTTATGGGATATGAACGAGAATTGCTTCAAGTCGTTATCAACATACTCAACAACGCAAAAGACGTTTTAATCGAAAAAGAGATAAAAAATCCTTCCGTAATCGTGGGTCTTTCAAGAGACGACAAACACGTTCATGTAAGCGTACATGACAACGCGGGAGGGATACCAGATTCGATTGTGGAAAAAATATTTGACCCATACTTTACCACAAAACATGAGAGCGTCGGAACGGGAATAGGGCTTTACATGAGTAAAAAGATCATAATGGACGACTTTCAAGGAAACCTTAGCGTTGAAAACGTAGATGGCGGCGCAAAGTTTTTAATATCCATCCCGAGACCAAAAAAAGTCTAAGGGACAAAGTGGCGGAGAGTTTCGCCACTAATGGATTAGATAGGTAAAACGCGTATGTTTTTTGAAAGCTTCTCTTTAAGCGTTGACTCAATCGCGTAAAGCGTACCCGTTGAAGAACTAGAGCAACCGTCGCAAGAACCAAGGTAACGAATGTAAATGTCAATGTATCCATCGTTTTTCTTAATGTCGATTATCTCCATGTTTCCACCGTCCATGATTAGGAACTGTCTAACACTGTCGTCAATAACGGCGTCAACGGCTTTAATCTGTTGAACAAGAGTCATAGTCTCAAAGTTGGCTCCGCCAGCGGCGCTTGCGTCGGCCGCCGCTTTCATCTTCTCTTCGTCCATCTCTTTGCGAGTGTCGGACAAGATGTCGACTAGGTACCACTCGCGAGCTTCGTGACCGCCTGGTTTAATGCAAGATTTACAAAAACCACCGGCTTTGGTGTAGTCGGTAATCTCTTCAACGCTTTTAAGATCGTTGAGTTTGATAACCTCTTTTAGCGTGCCCAAACTAACGCGAGCGCATTCGCAAACGATGATTTCCTCTTCAAAACTCTCAGAGTCAACGCCCAAGTAGAGTCCGGCCGCTTTTTTGATAACGTCGTAAGCCATAACCGAACAGTGCATTTTTTGAGGCGGAACGGCGGGAACGTCCGGCGTGTCGCGAAGAGCGAGTTCAACGTCGATGTTTGTAATTTTAACCGCTTCTTGAACCGTTTTGCCAATGCAAAGTTCAGTCATAACGTCAGATGACGCGATAGCCGTGCCGCAACCAAAACTCTTAAATTTCGAGTTTATGATTTTGTCGTTGGCTGGATCGATTTCCCAGTAAAGACGCACCGCGTCTCCACAAGATTCCGCTCCAAAGTCGGCAACGATTAGTTTATTGCCGCGTCCTTGCGCGTCCGCTTCAAAGATTTCACCTTGATGTTGCGGGTTATTCATGAGCGTTGTAACTTTATTTGAGTAAGCGTCCCAAAGTGATTCGCCTAATATGTCGGCTTTAGCCATAATTTTTTCCTTATATTTATTTTTTAGTTTTATTTAGTGTATTTCGCATGCAGCGGCTTCGCCACCGACGGTTGGCGCTTGAAGCGCGAACGAACTTGAAATCGCGCGCAATCTCGCGACGGCGTTTTTAAAGTGTTCAATCGTGTAATCAATCTCTTCGTCAGTCGTAAAACGCGACAAACTCAAACGAA
>CALDOC010000398.1 GCA_937914675.1 uncultured Sulfurimonas sp. | reverse complement strand
CTCCAATGCCAAGTTCCCATTTAGTGTCAAACTTTCCAGAAATTTTTAGTTCACCGGTAAATTTCGTTTGAAACTTATAACCCACGCTAGCTAACGTTCCTATAAATCCAAATAATTCGCCATCAGCGACTTTTTGCAGTCCTTCATCCATGTTTTGCACGTCGACTATATTTAGATAAGGATGTTTCGCTCTAAGGATTTCATTAAAAGCGTAACCTTGGATAACTCCTACCTTCTTATTTTTTAGTTGCGCTATGTCGCTCACGTAAGTTACGTTTGGTCTTGTGGTTATCACCAAAGGTATGCTGAGATATGGCGTTGTAAAGTTCATGTAAGCTTTTCTTTGTGGCGTCTCCATGGCTAAAGAAAAAATGTCACATTTTCGTCGCTCGGCAAATTCTAACGATTCGTTCCAGTTTATTGTTTTTACCGGAACTATCTCTATTCCCATTTGTTGAGAAAATATTTTAAAAAAGTCGGCGCTCATTCCAATGTGATTACCCTTTGCGTCAAAAGATTCATAAGGCATCCAACCAGGGTCTATGCACATTTTTATGGATTTTTTTGATTTGAGATAATCTTTCTCTTTTTGAGTAAGTTCGTCTTTTACTGGAAGATGATAAATGAAATTATCGAAATCAATTTTATTTTTCACCAATCCAAGAAGATTGTATATGTCGTAGATTCTTTGAATTTTCTCTTTGTCAATCTCACCTAAACGCTTATTCTCTTCATACGCCAATTTTTTAAAAACATTCGCTTCATAAACTAAAGCGTCTTTTGTTTTATGTAGCGAGTTATATTGATTTAGTATTATTTCAACCGTTTCATTTATATGAGAATAAGCGTATTCCCAACCTCTCAAAGACGCTTTTGTAAAGTTTTCAACCACCTTGGGATTAGTATTTAGTTCGCTAGAAGAAGTAAACAATATGTCGCTATAAAAATCAAATCCATAATCTTTTGGATTCCAAACGGTATATTTAACGCCTTTTTTTTCCAGATAAAAGAGTTCATTTGAAACGTAGTAAAAAGCCAAATCAACTTTACCTGACAAAAGTTCAGCCACGTCAAAAGTAGGCTCTATAATTTTCATATCTTTAAATGAAATATTTTTAGATTGCAGCATTGATATAAAAGAGGCGTTATGTAAAGAACTGCTAGTTAGGGCGACTTTTTTATTTTTAAAATCTTTTATGGATTTAATGTTTGAGGACTGTAAACTCACCAATACGTTTGGCGACGA
>CALDOC010000397.1 GCA_937914675.1 uncultured Sulfurimonas sp. | reverse complement strand
ACGTCAGCTTGAGACAGAGCCTCTACGCCTTTAGCCAAGATTGTTCTATCCCACGGCCATCGACCGAACTTGTTTACGCTAGGTTCGTCGACGGCGACAAACACAATGTCTTTGTTTGGTTCTTTTTTTTGTAAATCAAAATTTACGTCGTTAAATCGCAAAGAAAAACTTTCAAAAGGCTCTATCTTATATGTTTGCAGTAGTAAAACTACAACAATCACAGGTAACAAAACAAGAGAGTAAATAAGTTTCTCTTTCATAAGCTTTTTACTTTACGTCGTCAAATAAATGCTCAAAACGTTCAAATTCCATACGGTCCTCTTGCGTCCAAGAGTCCTCATTCACTCTATTGGCAAAAAAGGAAATCCTATGTTTCTCTTTATGATCAAACTCTTTCGTACTTTCGGCTATAGCGTACTTATTTTGAGCGTTTTTATACTTTTGGAAATCTGATTCTTGTTTAGAAGCGTAATCATCAAAATCCTCTTGTACTTTTTCTCTGTATAAATCAAACGCTTCTCCTATGCTTCTAACGCCGATAAGACCCTCTTTTAAAGATACGGATCCATTTTTGGAGGCGTCTATGATAAAGGTGGTTCCCTTAATCCCTATAATTGCGAATGGCGTTTTTATTTTCAGAGAATTTTTTGCGTCTCTTGAGCTAATTTTATAAAAAACCTTTCCAGCTGTTTGCTCCGCTTGCGCAATAGAAGTAAAATGAATGCTTGATTGTTCATCTAGAACCAATAGAGAACCATCGAGTAATTTAATTTTTGCGCTTGCGTTCTTAGAAACGACAATCAAATCCCCCTCATTTATCTCTAAATTAAGTGAGACTTTACTTTTTTTTATAGAACCTTCATTCTTTACCTTTACGTTCCCTTGAAACTGTTCAACATGACCAAGCACGATGTTTGCATAAGCAAATACTGCCATAAGAATGGACAAAAACAAAACTTTCATAATTAACTCCAAAAATCATTTATTAATTGTATCATTATAAGAGATATAATTAGGTATAAATCACGCAATCGCATTACATAATTTAATTACGTTACATAGGAGAAGCATGCTAAAAATCCTTTTTTCACCGTCCGAGGGTAAAAATTTCGGTGGAAGTGAGACTAAACAAGAACTTTTTGGCGCCATAAACGCAAGAGATGAAATCTTGCGCGCATACAACGAAGTCGCGCTAAGCAAAAATGAAGAGAGTATAAAAAAACTATTTGGATTCAAAAAATTTAGCGAATGCGAACCATACGTCAATGACGTATATGATTCTGAATTAATGTGCGCGATAGAGCGTTATCAGGGAGTGGCGTATGACTATCTTCAGTTCTCTTCACTCTCGGACGAGGAAAAAAAATACCTTAAACAAAATGCGATTATTTTTTCAAACCTCTACGGTCCAATACTTGGTGGCGACGCGATTGCAAATTATAAAGTGAAACAAGGCAATGACGTTGGAGGGATAGCGCCTGATAAATTTTATAGGGAGAGGTTTACGTATCAATTGGATTTATATCTCGCAAATGATGAAATCTTAGACCTTCGCGCCGGTTATTACGACAAATTTTATAAAGTCACAAAACCATATACGACTTTAAAATTCTTGAAAAATGGAAAAACTCTTAGTCATTGGGCCAAAGCTTATCGTGGGATAGTTTTAAAGGAAGTCGCTAAAGGCAACGTTACGTCCATTAAAGAGTTTATGTCTCTTGAGATAGAGGGCTTAAAGATTTTAGAAATTAAAATTGTCAAAAATAAAACGGAAATTATTTATGACATTATTTAGAAAAAGGAAATAAAATGCGACTAATGTCAAAAGAGTGGGCGGAGGCTTATATGAAAGCTTGGAATAGTGATGAGATAATCACGAAAAAATTAAAACGCTTCAGTTCCGTATTTCAATATTCAATAAGTGATCGAAAAGATATAACTCCTCTCATTATGAAAATTGAAAAAGGTCTTTGCGTTGGCTATGAAACGACGGAAAATTTCAACAAAAAAGAAATTGAGTATCAAATATCGTCTGATTCGAAAAACTGGCAAAAGATTTTCGATAAAAACGTTACGCTCGAAGAAGTTATGGATATTGAAGGATTTGAATTTAAAGGTCCAAAATTAAAGGCTCTCTCAAATATGAGTGGGCTAAAGCGCGGCGTTGAACTTATGAGTCAAATGGA